>DASYHR010001059.1:0-3572 GCA_035998385.1 Dyadobacter sp.
AGTGTAAAGATGTTCTCGGTTGACAACAAATGGTTGTCTGGCGCAAAGTTGTCAAAATACTTACCTTTCGCAGATACCGTGTAACCAGTGATCTCATTAGCCAAAGCGACTACTCTGCTCATATCAGCTGCATCGAAAGTCGGATTTTCTCTGTTCAGGAAGGTGCCCTTGTTCAAATATACCTTCATCAACAAAGTTCTTGCAGCATTTTTATTAGCAACAAACGCAGCGCCGGAAGCCGGAAGATTAGGGATAATCGCATTCATCTCTGAAATGATAAAATCAATAGCTTCCTGCGTGGTCAGTGTTTTTGGATCCTCACGAAAATCATCCAGGTTTTCACGGTAGGGAACTACTCCCCACAAGTCCAGCACATCGAACATAGCCAAAGCCCGAACGAAACGTGCTTCTGCTGCCTGTTGAGGAGAAGGATTGTAACGCAAAACGTTTGAAGCCTGGAATACTGTTGTCAACAACTGACCAAATGTGTCGTTCATGTATCCATTATCGGCATTCCATGTATGCAAGTGAATTGCGCGGTGCTTACCATTATCGTCCCAGTCACCACCACGCGTAGGTGCCACTGCCTCGTCAGACGAAAGTTCTTGTAAACACCAACGGTTTTCTTGTTGATAAGGACCATTTAATGAAGCATAAGCACTGATTAATAAGCCACCAGGAGTAATATTTCCTGTTGAAGATTCTTCCAATTCACTCCGCAGTTGTTCGTCAAGATCCGAGCACGAAAGCACGGACATGCCTAGCAGAATAGTTGCACAATATGTTTTAAATCGCATAAAATCTTTGTTTTAAATTACAATGAAAAGTTCACTCCTAACATATAAGTACGCGCCGATGGATACGGTACATACTCGATACCCAGCGACGGGATATCATTGCTAGAACCATCCGTGTTCACTTCCGGGTCAAATCCTTTGTATTTTGTTAGTACAAAAAGGTTCTGGCCGGTTAGGGAAATATTCAGGTTTTTAAACGCCTTCCCAATATTTCCTACTCTGTAGCTCAATGTCATGTTCGACAACTTCATGTAGTCACCTTTCTCCAGGTAGCGGGTAGAAGGAGCTGCTGAATTGGAAGTAGACTCTTTAACACTGGTATCGTAAAAATGCTTCGCCATGTTTCTGTTAGGCATATTATTGATACCCAATACAGTAGCGAATGTGTTATTGAACAAAGTATGTCCGAAAGCACCATTCATATTTACCACAGCAGAGAACTTCTTGTAAGTCAAATCAGTAGAGACACCAAGCAGTGTTCTTGGGTTCGGGCTTCCTACATAATATTTATTCTGTGCCGGATCTACCGAAGTGCTCGCAGTTCCATCTGCTCCCTCGTACATACTCGTTCCTGTAGTCGGATCAATCCCCGCAAATTTGGCAAGATACCAAACGTTAAGTGGCTGTCCGCTTACCATACGCTGTCCCAATACGCCTGAGAATCCCTGGCCTCTTAGCTGTGCAGTTTCATAAAATCCAGGCAGACCGGATACACTGTTTTTCAGGAAAGTAGCGTTTCCAGAGACATTCCAGGTGAAGTCTTTTGTTTCCAGTACAGTACCTGTAAGTGCTAATTCTACCCCTCTGTTCACCACTTCTCCTTCCAGATTGACCCAAACGCGACCATTCGGTGCTGGTTGCGCGATGGTTCTTTCAAACAATGCATCGGTAGTTTTCTTATTGAAGAAGTCAACAGAACCTACAATTCTTGATTGGAACAAACCAAAATCAATCCCTGCGTTAATGGTCTCCGAGCTTTCCCATTTCAAATCAGGGTTACCGTAATTAACCTGTCTTACACTTTGTGTTTCAAATATGTAGCGGTCTCTTGATGCACCGGACGGAAACTCTCTGTTTCCTGTTTTACCCCAACCTACACGTACTTTAAGGTTGTTCAAAGTAGTATTTCCTTTCAAAAACTCTTCATTGGATACGTTCCAGGCAACCGCTAATGCAGGGAAATTCGCATACTTGTTGTTCTCTCCGAATTTCGTAGAACCATCTCTTCTGATCGTTCCTGTGAACAGATACTTATCAAGTAAGTTTACACCAGCTCTTACAAAAAATGACTGCAATTCATTAGTCGGGCTTCTGTATGAGTCAGCTCCCCGGTTGTTGATGATAGAATAATCCAGGTAATCGTAGAAATCTAACCCAACATTCGGGAATCCGCTTGCATTCACCGTATTCCAGCTGTTGGCATAGGATAGGAATTCATAACCTGCAACCGCGTTCACACTTACTGCTGTAGTGATTTGTTTATTGTAAGAAAGCGTATGCGTAAGCTGTTGATTCGTTTCCTGGTTGTTACCCACGAAAGCAAAACCGTTGTTAGTCGTGTTTTGATTCACGATACCATCAATCAGCCTTCCCTTTCTGATCCCCATCTGACGTGTTACACTGTATATAAACTTATACTCCAGGTCATTTGTAATCTTGAAAGACGGCGCAATGTTGGCAACAATTGTGTTCACCGTTGCATTGTCCTTGTAAGCGAACAGGTTCGCGAGCGGATTTCCTGTAATCTGATTGATGTAGGTAAAACTATCATCCGCGTTTCTCAAGGACGGGTAGGATTCCAGGCAAGTGCCATAGAAATCAGGTTCCCATCAGCACCTCTGCCCACGTCTATCGGTACGATATTTTCATCAGTCTGTGTGAAAAGCACGCCGAAATCCAGACCTAGCTTTTTACTTTCCAGGAACTTAAAGTTCGTATTCAAACTAGCTGTATACTTTTTCAAATCAGAATTTTGAATGATACCTTTCTGATCCATATAACCGGCAGAAACACGGTATTTTCCATTGTCAGTACCACCTGTAACTGCAACAGAATAGTTCTGTACCGGCGCTACGCGTGTTATTTCGTCAAAAGCATTGACATTACTTCCGAAATCGTATGACTCTGAGGCAACATCCGGAGCGTAATATTTAGCCGCTGCCCTGAATTCGTCTGCAGATAAAACTTCCGGTCTTCTCAACAATGACGACACACCTGCCGATGCATTGAAATTCACCGTTGGAGCACCCGAAGCACCACGTTTGGTCGTAATAATAACCACACCATTCGCTCCGCGGGAACCATAAATGGCTGTTGCAGAAGCATCTTTCAGAATATCCATACTTGCAATATCACTCGGATTCAGATAAGCCAATGGGTTACCACCATCAGATCCGAAACCACCACTACCACCCGGACGAGCTGAGCTACCTGAAAGTGGGATACCATCCAATACAAACAAAGGATTGTTACCGGCGCGGATCGATGAGTTACCACGAATCCTTACCGTAGCTGCACCACCAGGCTGTCCCGTGTTGTTGATCACCATTACACCGGGAGTTCTCCCCTGGATAAGCTGATCCGGCGAAGTGATGACCCCCTTGTTAAAATCTTTGGACTGCAAAGATGATACAGAGCCGGTAAGGTCCTTTTTCTGCACCGTTCCGTATCCAATCACAACCACCTCTTCCAGCGCCTTACTGTCTTCAACCAGGATAACATCGATTTTTGACTCTGAGCCAACTGTAACTTCCTTGGAAGTAAAACCGATAAAGC
>DASYHR010001061.1:0-1993 GCA_035998385.1 Dyadobacter sp.
AAACGACCCAATAATCTGGGCTATAAAGAACTATGGCTGGACAAAAAATACAGTCGCGGCCCATTGCTTGTGCTGGAGATCATTCGTAACATCATTGGATTGCTGATCATAGGATTCTGGATAGATCGGTTGTTCTCTACAACCATAGCCATTTTGATGGCTGTGCCCGCCACACTGTTCGTTTTATTTATGTTCTCCAAACGCATCCAGAAGTTCTACCAGCGTATTGAGGGTAGATTCCTGAGTAACCTCAATGCCCGTGAACTGGCAGCCGAACAACAGAATGCTTCATCGGAGAACTTACTAAGAAGACATTTCAGCCCACAGTCCGATTCGTCGCCCTGGGATGCACACATGATTGACCTGGAGATCAATCCACTCGCCAGATATGTGGGTAAGACGCTGGAGGAGTTGGGATGGCGGGAAAAATTCGGTGTCAACATTGCGTATATCAAACGTGGAGATAAATTGATTTATGCACCAGGAAGAGATAACAGATTATTGCCCTTCGACAACATCGGAATCATTGCTACGGATGAACAGATGCAGGCTTTCAAGCCGGTTTTTGATACGAGCGAAGAGGTGAATGTCAGAGAACAGGATGTTGAGGACATCATTGTACAAAAGTTTGTGGTAGATGAGCACAACAAACTGAAAGGACTTACTATTCGCGATTCGGGGATTCGTGAGCGCACCAATGGCCTTATCATTGGTATACAAAGAAACAAAAGCCGGATACTGAACCCCAATTCAAACACCACCTTTGAATGGGGTGATATTGTTTGGATTGTAGGTGAAAGAAAAAAGATACAAAAGCTGAACGAAGCCTGATTAACCTATTGCCTACATCTGGCGGAGCTCAGGCAGAAGTCCCTGCAGCCCGCCGGTATGTACGGCTACTATTACCTGGCCGGACTTAAAAAAGCCCTTGCGCATCAAATCGTATATACCGAACAGCATTTTACCCGTGTACACATGCTCTAATTGTATGCCGTGCCGGTTCTTAAAGTTGGCAATAAACGACAGCAGCTCCGGTTTCCATTTTCCGTATCCTCCGAAGTGATAGTCTGTCTGCAAGTATAAGTTACCAACGTTTGATCGGTTTTCCAGTAACAATTCAATATCTGCCTTCAAAAAATCTCCTCCTTTGAGTGCAGAAAAAGCCAGCACATCACTTCCTGTGCCCAAAATCCCCGCTGCGGTTCCGCCGGTACCAGATGCTGTTGCATAATAATCGGGTTTGACTCCGAGTTGAGTCTGAATCTCTTCTACCATCTCTCCTACTCCGCTTAACGCCAGAGGGCTGCTTCCTCCTTCGGGAATAAAATAAGGATGATCAAAACGCTGAAGTAGTGCTTGTATATATTCAGAATTGTGACGCATTTTGTATTCGTCACGGGAAACAAAAACCAGTTTCATACCCTGATCCTGGCAAAATAGCAGGGTTGAGCTCAGGTGCAGATGGGTGTCTTCTCCTCTTACCATGCCAATCGTGTGTAAATCCAGTGCTTTTCCGGCTGCGGCGGTGGCATAGAGGTGGTTGGAATAAGCCCCTCCGAATGTCAGCAAAGTATTCTTGCCTTGCGACAAAGCATCAGCCAGATTGTACTTCAGTTTACGCCACTTGTTCCCGGAAACCTCAGGATGAATCAGATCGTCTCTTTTTATGTACAGGCGAATACCAGCCTGCTCAATAATGTCATCCGACAGTAACTGTAAGGGTGTTGGAAGGTAAGGAACCAGTTTATCCACTTAATTTGGTAATTTTGTTATTTGAGTGTTGAAATGATTTTACAAATATCAACATTCAGTTTAGTCATTTGCCTCTTATTTATAGCATGTCAGAAAACGACCTCGAAATAACTTCTGAAGAAGACGATCTGTTTGAACATTACCGCATTGTTGCCGATAAGGGACAAAGCCCCATGAGACTGGACAAATACCTCAGCCTGCATGTTGCTAATGCTTCACGCACAAAAATACAAAATGGAAT
>DASYHR010001063.1:0-3004 GCA_035998385.1 Dyadobacter sp.
AGAATTACCGAATTTCTTCATGAGCCATCAAAAAAATTTCTTCAGTCAGAGCATCAACATTTCATCAATGAAGTCATCATTCCGCTAAACAGCCGGTCTGTTAATAGCTACCCTTCCGAGCATAATGCACTTAAAATTCCCAAGCCCTGCACACAAGTAAGGAGTTTTATGCTGACAAGCAGCTGGCTATACATCAAGGTTTATTGCTCACCCAGATTATCAGACCAATTGATCGGTTATCTTTTTAGCAATACATGTCAGAAGATGCAACGCGATGGTCTTATCGATAAATGGTTTTTTGTACGCTACTCAGATCCACTACCCCACTTACGATTTAGATTCCATGGAAATAAAAAAGATTTTTGGATTATGCTTCTCAAAGAAATCAATTTGTTACTTGCAGACAAGCTAGCAGATGGTATAGTTGAAAACTTGGTCACAGACTGCTACCATAGAGAACTTGAGCGCTACAATGCGCCTTATGAGCAGATCGAATCCTTCTTTTATATCGACAGCATGGCTGTGGCTAGCTGCTTTACAGGCCTTTCAATCGAGCCCGATCACCGTTGGATGCTGGCTCTGCTAGGTACTGATAAACTGCTTGATGATTTGGGCATTGCTTGTAAGGACAAACTGGCACTTATTAGCAGGCTCCACGCCCATATGACCTTGGAATTTGATCCGCATCAAAAGATGCGACCCTCCATGGACCTTCATTACCGAAGACATACCAAACATATTCTGCAGATGCTTGACGCGGGCCTTCTGCATACTGAGCCAAAAGTCTCAGATGTATTCACGCAAAGGTCCGAGAATGTCGCTAAACTATTTGCTAGCGACAGCGCAAAAAAAGCTGAATTCCGTATTAATGCTACAGATCTGGTTCATATGTTTCTTAACCGCTGGTTTTATGCAAGTCAACGGGAGCAAGAATTCTCTGTCTATCATTATTTAAAGAAGTACTATACCACTGCAATGAAAAACAAGAAATCCAACCAAAATATTCCTAAAAGCTCTGGAAAGTAGTCGGTCACATCCTTAAATTCACATCCTGCATTCTTGTTTGCAGCTGATTTTGATGAACTATTTGACCATTACTGACTCCCATGAACAGCAAATTAATTCATTCTCCGTTGACATCATTAATCGTCGATGATGATATCTTGGCTCACAACGACATCAAACAACGTTTAGCTGAAATTGACTGGATGGACGAGCCAAAGAGTTGTTTAAATCCTGTCAAGGCCATTGATATGATTCTCTCGTTCAAACCGGATATCATTTTCCTCGATATTGAAATGCCGCATTTATCTGGCACTGAATTATTGGATATACTAGGGCCTACCTCATCGGCCGTAATTATGACAACTGCTCACCGTCACTACACCTTTCAAGCATATGAGTATCAGGTACATGGTTTCCTTGAAAAGCCTATCAAGTTAAGACCATTGCTACGCGCAATTAGCAAAGTCCGGCTCGATCACATCGTCAATACGTCTGCTGTGATGGACAGTACAAGCCCACAGGCAAGTTCGCCTCAAACTGATGATCACACTTTACTGTCACCAGAGAATACAGCTGCCGGCAAAAATGCCATCCAAGCCGATTTTAGCAAGACAAAAATGTGGATCAGAGATAAGGAGAGTATTATTCCGATTGACTATAAACACCTATATATGATCAAAAGCAATGGTAGCTACGTGGAACTATTCACAAACATGCAAGTATATCTTATCCGTAAGGGGATCAAAAAATTACTCGACACTTTACCGGACTACTTCATTCAGACACACCGTTCGTATATAGTTAACAGTGAGTTTATAATCAAATTATCGGACGACACGGTCCTACTCTCAGAATGTAAAGAAAATGCAAAGATTTCCAAGCGCTTCAGACGCAAAGTATATAACAAACTAGGACACATACATGGTTAGGACGAGCGCAAATTTTATTAGAAAATATGTCACGAAAAAGCAGACTATAGTCCAAAGAATCAGAAACCATATTCTGTTTTGGGTGCTGCTCATATTTTACAGGCTAACTTATTTCATCGGCGGACCAGAAAAAATTGAATTTAGCACTACGGTACTAGCCTCCTATGCGCTGTGGTATCTACGTTTGGTTCCTGTGTACTACATCACAGCTTACATTTTCTCCAAGGCCAAACACACATTGACTGAAAACCGGCTTTGGATACTTACGGCTACTGTTTTGATCAGCACAATGCATGTTTTAAATATAGCTGCATTCTACTATATCGAAAATTGGTATGGCCTTTCGAACATATCGAATATCTTTTTGCATTTCGGTAAGATGTACCTATGTCCATTAGCAAACGATTCATTTATGAACCTGTGGCTTTCATTTAAGTACGATATTCGGGAAACTGAGTTACTAATTCCGCCTCTGGCAATGAAATTGATTAAACACATTGTCCTGCAAGAGGTTGCATTCCGGGACTTAATAACAGAGAAGCTACGATATAAAATCCAGGTTTTACGTTCACAAACAGCCCCTCATTTTCTTTTGAATACGATGACCGCCGTGATGAGAGAGTTTAGACCTTTCAGTGAAAAGGCGGCAAATTATATTGATAATCTCTCAGACGTTCTAGCGTTTTCGCTTTATCACACAAAATCCGACATCATTTTATTTAAAACCGAATGGAACGCTGTGACCAAATTATTAAATCTTGAAGCATCACGTTTCACAGAGCGTCTCAAAGTCAGTATCCAACTAAATTCACCAGTTCTCAAAGACAAGTTTATTCCGTCAATGGTGCTTTTCACAATTGTAGAAAATGCTTTAAAACATGGCCTGTACGCATCAATCCAAGAAGAGTGCCGTATATTGATAAAGCTAGAGGTTTCTGAAAAAAAACTATATTTTACCTGCACCAACAGCATTCCTGAATCTGTAGATTTTAAAAGCTCGAAAGAAAATTCCGGCTTGGGCCTAAGTAATATTACCGAACGGCTAGAACTTATCTGCAAAGACAGGTATA
>DASYHR010001077.1:0-3767 GCA_035998385.1 Dyadobacter sp.
ACTTTATCAGCATAGACTCGATAAGGTAATATTGTTTGGCTCTTACGCAAGAGGTGAACAAACCGAGGATTCTGACATAGATTACCTGGTTGTATTGAATGATAAGGAAATAAGGCCTTATTCTGAAATAAATAATATGTCAGAAATTACCTTTGATTTATCCTTAAAATACGAGGTTTCGGTATCAGCAATCCCAACAACCCGAGAAAAACTAGAGGCAAAAATATCGCCGTTAATGGGTAATGTCTACAAGGATGGTATTGAAATATGAATATGCATTCAATTGAAGAGATTATAGAAAAGGCCATTGACTGCCTGGACGATTCCCGTGATTTGCTAGAGCGTCAGCGATTTGATGCGAGCTTAAATAGATCCTATTATGCGATGTTTCATTGTATTCAAGCATAGCTTTCATCCATTAATGTGATTTCTAAATCTCATAAAGGAGCACATAACTCTTTTCATAAAGAGTTTATTCTAACTGGATCGATATCAAAAGAATTGGGGATTTCTTTGAAAAGGACATTTGAAAGGCGTCAGTTTAGTGATTATGATTACGACGATATTTTTCCTGAAGAAGCGATGCAATCATTTAATAATGCCGAACTTTTTCTAAACGAAACGGTCCTCTATTTAAAGGAAAATAATTTTTTACAGTGAATTATATAAAAGCTTTTGCCCCCGCAACGGTAGCCAATGTCGCCTGCGGATTTGACATTTTCGGTTTTGCCATCCAAGAACCAGGCGATACTGTTGAAATCAGAAGAATAAATGAACCCGGAATTATTATTACCGATATCACGGGAGATGAAGGACGACTACCTCGATCGGCAGAGAAAAATGCAGTAACAGTGGTGATGCTTCATTTGCTGAAGCATCTGGGTATGCCTGACTTTGGATGCGAAGTAGTACTGCACAAAAATATGCCATTGGGAAGCGGCATGGGTTCCAGCGCTGCCAGTGCAGTTGCAGGCGTTGTGGCTTTAAACGAACTGCTCGGAAACCCGCTTTCAAGAAAGGAACTACTGCCTTTCGCTATGGAAGGAGAGCGTATTGCTTCCGGCTCTGCTCACGCTGACAATGTCGGACCGTCTTTATTGGGCGGATTTGTTGTGATCAGAAGTTATACACCGCTGGACATATTTTCGGTGCCGGTGCCTGAGGATTTGTACTGTACTTTGGTGCACCCTGATATTGAGATCAATACAAAAGATGCGCGTTACATACTTCGGGATGAGGTTTCGTTGAAAAATACAATCGCGCAAATGGGGAATGTAGCCGGACTGGTAACCGGATTGATGAAGTCTGATTATGAACTGATCAGTCGTTCGATGGTAGATGTCATTATTGAGCCGGTACGTTCGATACTGATTCCGGAGTTTAATGAAGTGAAAAAAGCAGCGATAGATAACGGTGCATTGGGATGCAGTATTTCGGGATCTGGTCCTTCCATGTTTGCACTCTCCAGAGGAATTGAGAACGCGAGAAAGGCTGGAGAAGCGATGGTCAATAGGTTTGCTCAGGCAGGTATTGATTCGACGATGCATTTATCCGGTATCAATGATGGCGGTGCGAGGGTTCTGGAATCACATTGAGCGTAGTTCAAGTTTTTGAATTTTGATGAACTTTCTTAAATAATAAGGACGTTAATGATTTGCAATCAATAAAAATAAACAGGCTATGGTAACTGTAAGCGAAGCAGCCAAAAGTAAGATAGTAGAACTTAGAAATGCGGAAGGTCATCAGGATGACTACCAGATCCGTGTTGGTGTATTAGGTGGCGGATGTTCCGGTCTTACCTATAATCTGGAGTTTAATTCAGATTCACAACCAACAGACATGATTTTTGAAGATAAAGGAGTAAAAATCATTGTTGATAAAAAAAGCCTGCTTTATCTGGCCGGAACTATACTTGAATTCTCTGACGGACTGAATGGAAAGGGTTTTCAGTTTATCAATCCGAATGCGACAAGAACCTGCGGCTGCGGAGAAAGCTTCGCGGTATAGGGGGTTTTAAAAATATTAATTCAACGAAACGCGCCATGAATTTCATGGCGCGTTTCGTTTATACGGTAGAATCAGGTTAATTTGCGTGCCTGAGAAGTCAGACAAAAATATCTGTACAAACGTATTTATCACTATACGCAATTTTTAATAAGAGGATTTAATGAAACCAACACTTTTAATTCTGGCCGCAGGAATGGGTAGCCGTTATGGCGGTATCAAACAACTTGATCAATTCGGACCTAATGGCGAAACGATCATTGATTATTCACTATTTGATGCCATTCGTGCAGGTTTTGGCAAGGTAGTTTTTATTGTTCGTGAAGAAATTCGTGAGAGCTCGGAAGCACTTTTTGCTCCTAAACTAGAAGGCAAAATTGATTATGATTTTGCTATCCAGGGTATACAATCGTACGTTCCGGAAGATTTGGGTAAGGTGGAACGTGTAAAGCCATGGGGAACCGGTCATGCGACACTTTGCGCTTGGGAGCAAACAGATACACCATTTGCGGTGATCAACGCAGATGACTTTTATGGCAGAGAGGCGTTCCAAACAATGGCCGATTTTTTGACCAACGATACAAACGAAAATCAGCATGCCATGATTGGCTATGAACTGAAACGTACGCTATCTGAAAATGGAACGGTTTCAAGAGGTGTATGTATCGAAAGAGAAGACCACAATCTGGAATCTGTGGTAGAACGGACCAAGATATTTGAGAAAGACGGTACGATCTATTTTGAAGAAGATGAGCAGTTGACCGAGTTAGCTCCCGAGACACCAGTTTCTATGAATTTCTGGGGCTTTAAGCCATCTATGTTCCCAATTACAAAGGATCTGTTTGAGGTATATGCAAGAGAAAATCTGAATACGCCGAAAGCAGAGTTTTATATCCCGACCGTGATGTCTCATATCATCAAAAGTGGATTGGGTGACTGCCGTGTATTCCGTAGCCAGTCTGATTGGTTCGGAGTAACCTATCCTGAAGATAAGCCAACCGTACAAGCTGCCCTGACTCCTTTACATGAGAGCGGCGTATATCCTGCCAAGCTTTGGGAGTAACCGCTCTTCCGGTCTGCGTGACCCGGTCTGCGCGACCCGGTCTGCGCGACCCGGTCTGAACAGCGCAGCTGGTCTGCACGGAAAACCACGCGGCCTTTATTTTATTTTCTGTAGGTTGCGCCAATACCGTTCAGCCTGACTTCGTCATGCAGATCGGGTCGTTACTGATTACAAAGTCTTCGTCTCATCACAACATATTTAACTCGTGATGAGATGAACTTTGAACTACACAAAGTCTACCACGTTTACAATCGCGGTAATCAGCGCCAAACCACTTTCTTTGATGACAATGATTATCTCTTATTTCTTCGGAAAATAAGAGAGCAGATTTTGCCGGTAACCGACATATTAGCCTGGTGTCTGATGCCAAATCACTTTCATCTGATGATCCACACAACTGAGAAGGGATGTCAGAATCGAATCTCAGATAGCAACGAGATACAGGAACTCAGCTATTAATTAGGTATATTATTAAGTAGCTGTACCACCTTTGTGAATCAAAAAAAGGGGATAAGTGGCAGCTTGTTTCAGAAAAGGACGAAATCGAAACTGATTGATGACCAAGAATACATGGTGAGGTGTATGCATTACATTCATCAGAATCCTCTTGTTGCAGGTCTGGCAGCCAGTAAATTGGAAGATTGGAAATATTCTTCCTTTCCTGATTATGCCGGGCTCAGGAAAGGAAGTCTTTGCAATA
>DASYHR010001156.1:0-2928 GCA_035998385.1 Dyadobacter sp.
TCTTTATAGAAAAAGCGGGCTGCAAGATCTGAAAAATGCAAGCGAATACTGGCATCAGCAAACGATGCTACAACAGCGGTTTGATAATGATACAGCAGGATTTAAAGCCAGCTACAACCAGATGCATGTACATACCAATATCGCCTTTCATGAGGGGATTGCAGGAATTGGCATAGGTCTGATGTGCTATGCAGATGCAAGCCTGCCTCTTCCCACTCAACTGATTTAAGATAAACCAGAAATCGAAAGTTATGTTAGCAAAACTGGAAATAAACACCGCGACAGACTGGACTGAACAGATCAACCGGAAAATAAAGGATCATCCTGTAAAAACAGATGGTTTGTATTCTGGGGAATCAGGCCTGCTTTTATTTTACCTGTATACCTACCTGACAGACCCGAGAGAGCACTGGAAAGATATCCTGTTTGAGAAGCTGGATGGCGTGCTCGAAAGGCTAGGTGAGCCGTCAGGACTCAGTAGCCTGATTTCGGTCTGCGCCGGGCTTACAGGTCTCGGATGGGTACTGAATTCTCTGAGAAAGTACGAGTTGATTGGCAGGGAGTATGATGATTTTATCCTTAATCTCAACAGCACCATTGCTAAAAGGGCTGTGTCAGAGGCGCGCGGGCAAAATCTGGATTACATGCATGGCTCTATCGGTGCACTGACCTACCTGTGTGAGGGTGATATGACCAGTGAAGTTGCCAGAGAACATGTATCTGCTTTGACCAGAGAGATCCTTTCCAGACAATCTGATGAGCATGGATTTATTAAAAACGAATATATTTTCCGCAAATTGGGATACACCACCGAGGATGATATGAATCTGGGGCTTGCCCATGGTCTTTCCGGGATTCTGCTCGGTCTTCTCAGGGTTTATGAAACAGGCATTCTTCAGGATGAAATAAGGCCTGTTGCCGTGGCAGGCATTAACTACATACTTTCGCTAGCCAATTTTGATCATGACAATGACTTGACAAAGAGCATTTTTCCTACCAACAGGATGCTGTCAATTGCTGCGGATGATCCTAAAAATCAGCTCTATTACACACTAAGGTCAGGTTGGTGCTACGGGGATCTCAACCAGGTATTGTTATTGTACCGGGCCGGCTCTTTACTTGGTAACAATTCCTGGTCTATGATAGCCAGGCAAGTAGGCCTTAGATGCGTGAAAAGAACCACAAATGCCCAAACCTGGGTAGATAACCCATTCCTTTGTCATGGTTCGGCTGTCGTCTCTTTGATGTTTGATAACCTGATGCAATATGATGAAGATGCCGCCCGGGCGTTTGCCGAAGGCAGCACTTTTTGGAAAGCACAGACTCTGGATTACATGAGCCGGTTCTTGCAGGATGGTGATCGTAGGGATGTATCATTTCTGAGTGGCTTTTGCGGGGTGGCACTTGCCGAAACAGCACTTGAAAATCCGGAGTTCAATGAGTTGCAAAAAATAATGCTACTGTACTGATCTATGAAAAATGTCAAATTCGGTCTTATCGATTTCGGTCTGCGGGGCGGAACTACCAATAGTTTGAAAATATTGAGCGATCTTGTCGAGTACGCCCAGTACGCCGATGAGCTTGGGTTTTCCAGAATATGGCTTGCAGAGCATTACTACAGTCATAAAACCCATGCGTGGACCAGCCCCGAGCCTTTGGTTGGGGTGCTGGCAGCTGCTACAGAGCGGATCAGAATCGGTACGGCAGGTATTTTGCTGTCCATTCATCAGCCGTTTCACATAGCAGCGAAGTTCAAACTGCTCAACAATCTCTTCTCTGACCGCATAGACCTAGGGCTGGCTAACGGCTTGGTTGGTGAAAAAATTAGAGAGTACGCCCTTGATGATCCTTCCTGCGATATCAAGGGTGCGTTTGACAAAGCATTGGACAAACTGCTGTTTTTCCTAAGAGAAGAAGACGAAATATTCAATTCGGGAGAAGGAATTGTGCTACCACCCTACAAGGCAAGCATACCCGAGCTGTGGAGCATGGGTACGTCATTAAACGGGCTGGGAAGGACACTTACCAGGGAAATGAATTTTTCCCGATCCCTATTTCACAAAGGAGCAGACAAGAGTCCGAACAAAGAGCAGCTTCAGGAGTACAACGCCGCATACCGGTCTGCCTTCGGCTATGCCCCAAAGGTGAATCTGGCTATTTCGGGCATTTGCAATGATGGTCAAAACCGGGAAAATCAATACGAATTAGCGCAGGAAGGATCCGAAAATTGCATCATAGGTTGTCCTAGCTTGTTCTACGACAAGATAGCTGCATATCAGGAAGATTTCGGGGTTGACGAGTTTATATTTATGGACTTGTCTACTTCACACAATGACCGACTGAGAAGTTTAGAAAGAATTCAGACATTATTTGGATAGATTATGGAAACAAATCAGACATTAATTTTTGCCAGTCGGCTGGATCAGTTTTACATCTCATCTGAAAAAAGTGAGCTGATCGAGTTTATAGGTACAACCCAGATCAACCGGTTGCAGAAGACGGACGTTTACGCCTTTCTGGGAGAAGAAGCAGGTAAGCAGTGCCTTGCTGTGGTCGATTTGTTTTCCCGGGCCGTCTACAAGGCCAGAACCGATTCGCGCAGCGCGTCACTACCTTACTTCAGGATGGCCAATAAGGAGCTCGAAATCCTGCAGGCGGATGCCTATCTGTTTACGCGCTTGTTTTACGCATCAGGTTGGTCTTTCTTCTTTTATCTGAAGGGCGTATATGGAAAAGCGTCAGCATTTACCATTGAAGGTCTTGCGTTGTCAGAACATCTGGAAGCCAAAGGCGCAGCCTTTCTTGGCTCCCGGCGTCTTTTGGATCAACTGCCCAATCTGGGCAAAATATTGATTCACCAGGGTAATGCCCAGGATGGATATAGTCTCTACAATGGCATCCTAAGGGCCTTGATTTACAAAGATTTTA
>DASYHR010001162.1:0-5568 GCA_035998385.1 Dyadobacter sp.
TACTAAAACTGCGTTTGACTGAGGTGTATTATATAAAACTCTGAATTGCATAGGTTTAACTTCCAATACGCTTAGCTTGTTATCAGCTGATACGGTTTTTTCAGAAGTAGCGACAGCCTGAGCATTACTGTTGAATGAAGAGGCCGAAAAAAGCAAGCCTGTCAGGGCTGCTGCGAGGATGATGGTTTTTGTTTTCATAGGAGTTGTGATTTTAATGTGTCTAAGAAAAGTTAAAATAAACTTTTTCCAGACTCCGATGCCCCGATCGAAAATCTTTGTATGTCAAATGTATAACATATTGCTATACAATAAAATAGCTTTTACGTGTCAATTTGAAAGTTGTTCGTTAAACAAATTCTAAACTTTGAATAGTACAGCGAATGTGAATAGTACTATTCAAGTTCTTCAAATAATACTATTATCTAATTGTTAAGATGAGTATGTCAAAGGTAACTATGGACCATGCGGGCGCTTCCGATGTATTCAATGCAGACGAACCTTATGTGAACTGGCATGACGAAACCTTGTGGTTTGTGCGTCACAAAAGAGACAAGTCGTCCAAAATGCTGCCTGAATGGGAGGAGCTAAGGTCAACGGCTTCTTCTATTAAACATTATGTTCTTTCGCATCTGGATACATTGTTGGAATCCTTTGAGGCAAAGGCGAAAGAAAATGGGGTGCAGGTGCACTGGGCATCCAATGCTGCCGAACATAATGAGATCGTACTTGGGCTACTTCGCAAACATAAAATTGATCAGATGGTCAAAAGCAAATCCATGCTGACGGAAGAGTGTCACATGAATGAGTTCTTGATCAAAAATGGTATTGATGTCATCGACACAGATTTGGGCGAACGTATTGTACAGTTGCGCAATGAACCCCCAAGCCATATTGTTCTGCCTGCCATACATTTAAAAAAACAGGATATTGGTGATTTGTTTCATGAGCACCTTGGTACCGAGGCTGGTGCCACGGATCCTCAATATCTGACGGAAGCTGCGCGCCAGCATTTGCGTGATAAGTTTCTGACGCGTCGCGCTGCGCTCACGGGTGTAAACTTTGCGATTGCAGAAACCGGGGGTTTTGTGGTAAGTACCAATGAAGGAAATGCCGACATGGGTGCACACCTTGCAGACATTCACATAGCCTGTATGGGTTTTGAGAAGATCATTCCGCGTCAGGAACATCTGGGTGTATTTTTGAGATTGCTCGCCAGAAGTGCAACGGGCCAGCCTATCACCACCTATTCGAGCCATTTTAAAAAACCGAGAGAAGGACAGGAGATGCATATTGTCATTGTCGATAATGGTAGAAGTACGCAACTGGGTCGTGAGGATTTCCGCAATTCGCTGAAATGCATCCGCTGCGGGGCTTGTATGAATACTTGTCCCGTATATCGCCGGAGTGGCGGGCATAGCTACCACAATGCTGTTGCCGGTCCGATCGGTTCTATCCTGGCTCCAAATCTGGACATGTCCAAAAATGCTGATCTGCCCTTTGCAAGTACACTGTGCGGGAGTTGTTCCAATGTTTGTCCTGTCAAAATTGATATTCATGATCAGCTCTACAAGTGGAGACAGGTATTGGTAAAGGAAGGTTTTGTGCCGGGCGGGAAAAAAGCGGGTATCAAAGCCATGTCAGCAGTCTTATCTCAACCCAGGTTTTACCAGTGGTCGGGACGGATCGGACGTTCCGTTATGCGGGCAGTTCCATTTATGGTCAACAACGGGCTTAACCCCTGGTTCAAACAACGCGACATGCCCGAACCACCGAAGGAGAGTTTCCGGGATTGGTATGTGAAAAATCGTAAATAGGGCGGATGACAAATGAATAACATGAGCGCAAGAGAGAAAATACTTCAGCAGATAAAAGCGAACAAACCAGAGCCGTCGCAGCTTCCGGAGCGGTTTACATTTAACAGCAACTTTCCCGATCCGCAAGCCAGATTTACAGAATCTTTGGCAGCAGTGTATACAGAAGTAATTGTTGTTTCAGGCATGGATGAGCTCAAATATAAGGTTGAGGAGATGTACGAAGGTGTTGTCAACCGTGCTACAACGATACCAGAATTATCTGGTTGGGCCGATTTTAGTTTGAATATATCTGATCCGCATGAACTGGAGACCATTGAGGTTGCGATTTTACAGGCTGAGTTTGGTGTTGCAGAAAATGGCGCGATCTGGATTTCGGATAATCACCTGCCCCATCGTGTGTTGCCCTTTATCACGCAGAACCTCGCCTTTGTAATTCCCAAAAAAAGTATCGTAGGCAATATGCATGATGCTTACCAGGTGCTTGCTGATACCACCGGTTGGGGCTGTTTTATATCCGGCCCTTCCAAAACTGCCGATATCGAGCAGTCATTGGTGATAGGCGCGCACGGGGCCAGAAGCCTGGTTGTTTTCCTGGTTGAGGATATCTAAGGAACTGGTCTTATATTGGTTATGAGATCCGAAAAGGATTGCGTTCGCAGGAGCTGGCAATCCTTTTTTTATTTATGACAAAAAAAGCTATTCGCAACACAGTACTTTCTCTATTTTTGCAAAGTACGCATCCGCAGGCAACGCCTGTTTTCATGGTTTTAATTGTGGGCGATGTATAAATGAACACCATTAACTAATTTGTCTGTTCCCCGGTTTCGGGGAAGTCGACAAAACCAGCAGAACATGCCTAAGATAATCGTTGCCATAGATGGCTATTCAAGTTGTGGTAAAAGCACAACTGCAAAGCTGGTTGCCAAACAGCTCAACTACCCATACATCGATACCGGTGCTATGTATAGAGCGGTGACTTTATACTTCATTCAAAATCATGTCAGTCTTACCAATCCGAAAGAGATTGAAAATGCGTTGAGTCAGATCCACATCACTTTTCGAAGACATCCGGAACTTGGTCGTAATGATACATACCTGAACGGTTTGAATATAGAAGATGAAATCCGGAAAATGTATGTGTCTGAAAAGGTGAGTGACGTAAGTGCTGTTGCTGAAGTCAGGCATGCATTGGTAGCTCAACAGCAACGAATGGGCAAAACGAAAGGCATTGTGATGGATGGACGTGATATTGGTACAGTTGTGTTTCCAAATGCGGAACTGAAGATCTTCATGACTGCCGATCCCATGATCCGTGCGCAACGTCGCCAGCTGGAACTTATCGAAAAAGGTGATCTGATTGGAATCGGAGAAATACTGGAAAACCTTAGGATGCGTGATCGCATAGACACTACCCGTGCCGAAAGCCCGTTGCGCCAGGCGGAGGATGCTGTATTTATTGATAATTCTCTGATGACTCTGGATGAGCAGGTCGAAATGGTAGTCAGATTGGCTGATGCACAAATAGCATTATCGCTCAGAAAAAGAGATTTAAACAGATTGAAATGACCGACAATGCTCCTGAGTTTGATTATCTGATCGTCGGTCATGGTATTGGCGGTCTGTCCATAGCGTGGCATCTGCAACAAGCAGGTAAAACTTTTAAGATTATTCATAATTCCATAGCTCCGAATTCTTCACGTGTGGCGGCTGGAATTTTGAATCCCTTGACCGGCAAGAAACTCGTCAAAACCTGGCTGGCTGACGATCTTTTCCCCTATGCCTACGGCTTTTATGAAGGATTGGAAGCAACACTTCATGCCAGATTTCTTCACAGAACATCAGTATATCGTCCGTTCCGGTCACTTGCAGAGCAAAACACTTATTTGGCACAAACAGCGGAACCTACGATAGCACGTTATGTGGGTGAGGGGAGAGACCAGGCGTCGGTTGCTACGTATACACATATGGAACACGGTGCGATGGAAGTAACCGGTGCAGGATGGATCGACCTTCCTTTACTACTTGATAAAAGCATTGCTTACTTTTCAGAAACGGGTCGGTTTATAGATGGGATCTTTGACTTTCACGATTTGAATCTTTCAGGTGAACACGTGAAATGGAAAGGGAATACGTACGGAAAACTGATATTGTGCCAGGGTTTTGCAGCTGTCACTGATCCTGTTTTTGACTGGCTACCCTTTGCGCCTGTGAAAGGGCAGGTGCTGGAGATTGAAACCGAGCAAAAGCTGGAACCACATATTGTTAATCAGGGCATTTTTATCCTTCCCGTTGGAGAAAACAAAGCCAGGGTCGGAGCCACTTATTCATGGGATCCGTTGGACTGGGTGCCTACAAAACAGGGCAGGCAGGAATTGGAAGAAAAACTTTCCGGTCTTCTGAAGAGCGGGTATACAGTAACCGCTGAAGTCGCCGGAGTAAGACCCTCGGTGAAAGACAGACGACCTTTGATAGGCGTCCATCCCGTCCGGAATAATATATGTATTTTCAACGGATTAGGAACCAAAGGAGTAACATTGGGTCCGTATTTTGCAAACGAATTAGTACAACATTTAGAAAACGGGAAAGAATTAAATTCTCTAGTGAATATTCAGAGGTATTTTTCGTTATATTTCCATTGATGTAAGCCTAAGCATATATGAGGATAAAATCTTTATTTTTATTTGCTATACCAGTCAGTATTGTAGCTCTTTTGGGGTTAGGTGCTGACGTATCAGCGCAGAGATACCCTTCCCAGGAAACTTTCGGTAAGAACCGGGTACAGTACAAGACTTTCAGCTGGAAGATTTTCCGAACCACTAACTTCGAAATTTATCATTATCAGGGCGGTGCCGATCTGGCAAAGCTGACAGCTCAGTATGCTGAAAGTGAGTTTGATAAGATTACGGATGTGCTGGGATGGACACCTTACAACAGGGTGAAGATTTTCCTCTATAACTCTCCTGCAGAATTGGAGCAGAGTAATATGGGACTCACTACGATGGACAACCGCGATGATCAGAAACTTGATCTGGCTCAATCGCGCGTTGAAATAGCCTACATCGGAGATCAGATCGGATTCAGAAAAAAGCTGGTTAATGATATCAGTCTTCTCTTCGTTTATGATATGCTTTATGGCGGTAATATGAAGGAAGCTTTGCAAAGCTCTCTTTTACTTACTGTACCCGAATGGTTTATGACCGGAGCAGCCGCTTATATTTCTGAAGGCTGGTCACCAGACCTGAACGATTACATGCGCGACTTCTTCAAAAACCGCAATGTAAGAAAGCCAACACTGATGTCGGGTAATGACGCGAAACTGGTGGGGCATTCAATATGGAATTATATATCCGAACGATACGGTAAAGATAAAATCTCTGACATTCTCAACCTGACCCGTATTATCCGTACAGAACAAACCAGTATCACAAGTACATTGGGTGTTCCGTCTTACAACCGTTTTCTACGTGACTGGAAGGCCTATTATTTAAATCTGAATAAAGAAGCAGAACAGTCATATACAGTTTCTCAGCCCACATGGAAGGTGAAGCTGCATGAATTTAATGGCTCGGGGGCTGCTGCAGTGGCGAAAATTTCGCTGGATAAGAAATTCACTGCTGTAAGCGAAGTAAAGAACAGCCGTTATAAAGTGTACGTCATGGATACCGAAACGGGGTCCAAAAAGCTGATCCGTCAGGGTAAGGCAGACCACGTAGGTGCAAAAACAAGCTCTGAGCCACCCCTGTTGGGATGGTCA
>DASYHR010001165.1:0-4707 GCA_035998385.1 Dyadobacter sp.
AAACGACAAAACGTGCTGAGGGAAGGAGAAGACGGGCAACCCAACGACATTGAAAAAATTGTTCAAACCTATCAATTCCGCCCGGATCATATCGACCGATATGCTCGCAGGGTATCAATGGAGGAAATTGAAAGAAATGGCTATAATCTGAATATTTCAAGGTATGTGAGTACATCCGATGATGAGGTGCAGATTGACCTGAAAGATGTAAACGCGAAACTGGTAGCATTAAATGAGACGATTAGATTAAAGACGGAAGAACATAATAAGTTTTTGAGAGAATTGGGTTTAGCGACTATTTAAACTGATCGATGCAAATTTTCAAGAACAACATCCAAACCCTTACCACCCTTCGTGAAATTCCATTCAAACTGGAAAAGGAAATACAAAGTCTTTTCGAAAAGAATCTGGAAGTTTTGAGTGGTTTAAAGCTGGTTAAATCAGAGTTTTCGATTAAAAATAGCCGTATTGATACATTGGCTTTCGATCCGCAAAGTAATGCATTTGTGATCATTGAATACAAGCGCAGCCAGAATTACAGTGTTGTAGATCAGGGAGTTTCTTATCTCAATCTGATGCTTGATTACCAGGCCGATTTCATAGTAGAATATAACGAGGTACATGGTGCAAGCCTTAAACGAAACGAGATAGACTGGTCGCAAAGCCGTGTTGTTTTTGTATCTCCGTCGTTCACTGATTTTCAAAAGCGATCGACTAACTTTAAAGATTTTGGTATTGAATTATGGGAAATCAAGCAGTTTGAGCATGATGTTATGACCATTAACCAAATAAAAAAAACGAAGTCCGCGCCAAGTATTGCGCCATTGCAAAAAAGCGAAAGTTTAGAAATCAGCAAGCTGGCCAAAGAAATCAAAGTTTATTCAGAAGAAGATCATCTGAAGGGGAAGAGTGATGCCACAGCCGAGCTTTATGAAACATATAAAAACGCCATTTTTAACCTGGGTGCCGACATTGACGTAAAGCCGCAAAAGATGGTCATCGGATTTACCTGCAAAGGGAAAGTGTTTGCAGATGTACTGGTCTTAAAATCAGAACTGAAATTTTGGATTAACCTGAAAGCAGGCAAGCTGGATGACCCTAAACTATTGGCAAGAGATGTTTCTAAAGTAGGTACCTGGGGCAACGGTGATTATGAACTCAGGGTCAGGGATGCAAAGAACCTTGAATATATTATGAGCCTTTTTAAGCAGTCCTTTACGTTAGCACAAACGAAAGTGTAGGATTGAAAAATGGATAATATAATTTTAAAATCACCCCTGAACCTTCCCCTCAATCAGCGTCAACCTCTTCAACACTTCATTAAGCGTAGCTGATATATGCTGAACATCAGCCGGCGGCTCAGGCACGGCTGTAGACTGATAACTATGGTACTTCCAGATTTCCAGCACCTGGTCAAGGCCCACCTGATAGGGCTGATAGGCGGAGTTTAGAGATTCAAGAATCAGCATTCCTCCGGCAGTATCCACGGTTACTTTTTTGAAAACAAACTCCTGTTCTGCCCTTAGGATCACGATGCATAAGGTGCCGGGTTTCAGACTTGTCCAGTCCTGTACAAACCGGCAGATCACATCTGCGCCGTCCGGCAACGGAAGCATCGAATCTCCGGTGATGGGAAACATCCTGAAAGTTTGTCCCTTTGGAAGGTTGGGAAGGGAGAACTTGGGAAGGGTGGCCAGATACTCCGGATCCGAATAGCCCGCCCGGTAACCAGCTTTGGCTTTCACAGGTACATACTCGATATTCTCCTTGTTTTCGCTATTGACGGTAATGGCCAACACACGAATTTTTCCGCCAGTCAGATACACATCGTTTCCTGCCTCTAGTTCCCGCAGTTTCAGCTCTGAGAGTTTGGTAAGATCTATTCTAAGCAAACTGTCTACACTGATTTTAAAGAAATTGGAATAGTTCAGATAATCCAGTGGCTGGGGTGCTTTGGTATGCCCGTTTTCCAGTGCAGTCAGTTTGGTCCGCGTCAGATTTACTTGTTCGGCAAGTGTTTCCTGGCTCATTCTCCGACGCTCCCGCAGGAATTTTATGTTGCTGTGGAAAAAAATATTTTGACTATCCATGATATGTTTGTTATAATTACAATCAATTAATTGATACAATTTGTATCAAATGTAATTTAAAACTGGAAGAATATGAAACAGCTGGCAAATAAAAGTGAGCTTGTAACAAAACTCCGCCGCGACATATTAGAGCGCCAGGGCTACCATAACAGCGCCCATCACAGAAAGGTAGAGATGGGCCTTGGGCAGATTGAGAAGTCGTTTCCCAATGGCGTGTTTCCTGTGGGCTGCGTGCATGAGCTGGTCAGTCACAGCAATGAGCAGGCAGCGGCTGCCAGTGGATTTATGGCCGCTGTGCTGGGCAAGATCACCCGGCCAGGCGGCATGAGTGTGTGGATCAGCACGGCAAGGACAGTGTTTGCCCCGGGACTCAAATGCTTTGGCATAGATCCCGACCGCGTCATATTTATCGATGTAAAAAACCAGAAAGACCTTTTGTGGATCACAGAGCAGTGTCTGAAATGCCAGGCGCTGTCGGCGGTGATTACTGAACTTAAAGATATTGGGCTGACCGAATCCAGACGTCTGCAACTGGCTGTTGAGCAAAGCCGGGTGACAGGATTGATGCACCGTATCAATCCTTCCGTGGTCAGCAGCACGGCAGCGGCCGCCCGGTGGCGGATTACACCTGTAGCCAGCTCCATTGCAGAAGGCATGCCGGGTGTGGGGTTTTTCCGCTGGCACGTTGAGCTTTTGAAAGTGGGTAACGGGGAGCCCGGAAGCTGGGATATACAATGGATGCCGGGGCATTTCACGCAGAACACAGCAGCTCAGCCACGGAAAGAAGCACTTCTAAAAACAGGTTGATATGAAAAGCCGATATGCAGCCATCTGGTTCCGATACCTGCTTGCTGACCAGCGCGCGGTGCGCATGCCTGAGCTCAAAGAGAAAGCATTTGTACTAACTGCTCCCAGCAGGGGACGTATGATCATTACCGCCAGCAGTGTTCATGCAGAAAAGAAAGGGATCCTTCCGGGCATGGTGCTCGCTGATGCAAGAGCTGTGTTTCCTGAGCTGACCGTACTGGAAGATAAACCCGGACTGGCCGAAAAGCTATTAAATGGTATTGGCCAGTGGGCTCTCAGGTTCACACCCATCGTGGCTGTAGACGGAGCTGATGGCCTGCTACTGGACATCACAGGCTGCGCGCATTTATGGGGATCAGAAAAGCTTTATCTGACAGATATCAATCAGCGCTTAAATCAAAAAGGTTACCATGTGCGCTGCGCTATAGCCGATACACCGGCAGCGGCCTGGGCCAATAGCCGCTACGGCAGGCTGAAAGCCATCATTGAGCCGGCAGGGCAGGCGCTGGCCATTTCAGTAATGCCGCCAGCAGCGCTCAGAGTTGATGAACCGGTAATAGAAAAACTGGAAAAACTCGGCTTTTACCAACTGGCAAGCCTTATTGATATGCCCCGCAGCGTTCTTCGGCGAAGATTCGGTCCGCAGCTGCTGCTCCGGTTGGACCAGGTGCTAGGACTGTCACCGGAGCCCATCACAGCAATCGAACCAGACGAGCCGTATATTGAAACCCTGCCTTGTATGGAGGCTATCCGAAGTGCAGCTGGCATTGAGATGGCTATCCAAAAGCTTTTGGAAGCCATATGCCAAAGACTATCGAAAGAATCAAAGGGACTGAGAAAAGCGGTCCTGACTGCCCACAGAATGGATGGCAGCAGTCAGCAGATTCAGATCGGTACACATGGCGCGAGCTGTAGCACGCAGCATCTTTTAAAACTTTTTGTTTTGCAGGTGCCTAAGCTAAGGCCGGATCTGGGTTTTGAGCTTTTCGAATTACAGGCATTGATGCTGGAAGATACCGTGCAGCATACCCAAATGCTTTGGAGCCAGTCTGCGCATGGCGACAGTGCCGGGATCGCAGAGCTGCTGGACACGATCACTGCCAAAACAGGGCAGGGGAGCGTCAGCCGCTATCTGCCCGATGAGCATTACTGGCCGGAGCGCTCGGTGAAGATCGCAGGGTCCCTGGAGCAGATGCCTGTATTCAAGTGGCAAACAGAACGGCCGAGGCCGATCAGTCTTTTAACGACACCTGAGAAAATACATGTAACAGCGCCCGTGCCGGATTATCCGCCGATGCTCTTTCGTTACCTGGGCACGATCCATAATGTGATCAAAGCTGATGGACCTGAACGCATTGAGCAGGAGTGGTGGATACAGCAGGGACTTCACCGGGACTATTACATCATTGAAGACCATCAGGGTGCGCGTTACTGGATTTTTCGTCTGGGCCATTACGGAAAGGATCTTCCCGAGTGGTTTTTACATGGCTTTTTTTCCTGAGCAGCTATGAGATATACGGAACTTGAAGTCACAACCAATTTTACTTTTCTCAGAGGCGCTTCGCATCCTGAGGAAATGATCGCACAGGCGGCTGATCTGGGTTATACAGAGATTGCGATCACAGACCACAACACGCTGGCAGGTATCGTCAGGGGGCACACAGCAGCGAAAGCCAGAAACATCCGCATCATTGTCGGCTGCCGTCTGAACCTGGCAGATGGGCCAAGCCTTCTGGCTTATCCCACCGATATCTCTGCTTACAGCAGACTATCGGCTCTGCTCTCACTGGGCAACTCGCGTACGGAAAAA
>DASYHR010001166.1:0-3569 GCA_035998385.1 Dyadobacter sp.
ACAGGACCATGACCGTGCACTGGTAGTAGGGCGCAGATCTTACGGTAAGGGACTTGTACAAATGCCTATCAAGCTTTCAGATAATTCGGAGCTGCGTCTTACAATATCGCGCTATTTCACACCAAGCGGCAGAAGCATTCAGAAACCTTACGAGATGGGTAAAGGCGAGGATTACAGTCAGGACTTGTCGCACCGTTATGAAAGTGGGGAACTCTTCTTTGCAGATAGTATCAAGTTTGATAAAAGCAAGGTGTACAAAACGGACGGTGGTCGTAAAGTATACGGCGGTGGTGGTATCACTCCCGATATTTTTGTACCCCGGGATACGTTGACAAACAGTAAGTACTTGTTTGAGCTTTATTCCAAAAATATCATCCGGGAATATGCGTTGCGTTATGCGAACGAAAATGCTAAAAAGATTGAAAAACAATCATTTAAAGAATTCCTGGCTTCTTTTGAAGTGACTGATGCCATGCTGGCTGAGCTTGTGAAAGATGCGTCGAAATCAGGTATCAAGCCAAATGAAAAAGAACTGAAAATCTCAAAACCAGTTATCGTTTCTCAAACCAAAGCCATCATCGGAAGATATGTGTATGGTAGAAAACAAAAAACAGGGCTCAACAACGAAGTATTTGAGGTGCTTAATCCGACCGATAATGTATATGTGAAAGCATTGCAATTATTCGGGCAGGCGAGCCAGCTGGAGGCCGGCGATTTCAGCAGCCTGAATACGGTTAAAGGGAAAGAGAAATAAGCATTGATGATTGAGAGAGGCGTTAATATGCCGGAAAACTTACAATTTATAATTAAGCACAAACCAGTAAAAATGTCGCGTATCGCATTGATTACCGGAGCAACTTCGGGAATTGGAAAAGCAACTGCTGAGGCATTTGCAGCATCCGGAATAGACCTTATTTTGTGTGGACGCCGTCAGGAACGGCTGGACGAAGTGGCCGCAGGTCTGTCGGAAAAGGTCCATGTAACAACACTCCTTTTTGATGTACGTGATAAGGGCTCGGTTCTGGCAATGATCGGATCTTTACCAGATCACTGGAAAAACATTGATATTCTGATCAATAATGCAGGAAATGCACATGGGTTGGGCACATTGGATGAAGGTGATACGGATGATTGGGACGCGATGATTGACGGAAATGTAAAAGGACTTTTATATGTGTCCAAAGCCATTATTCCACTCATGCTTGAAAGAGGAAAAGGTCACATAGTAAACATCAGCTCCATTGCCGGAAAGCAAACCTACGTGAACGGAGCCGTGTATTGTGCATCCAAGGCAGCCGTGGAAGTGTTGAGTGAAGGCATGCGACTGGAGCTGACCCAATATGGAATTAAAGTAACTAATGTAGCTCCGGGCGCAGTGGAGACCGAATTTTCATTGGTTCGTTTTAAAGGTGACGAAGAACGTGCCGATAAAGTATACCAGGGATTTGAGCCTTTGCAGCCAGCAGATATCGCTGATGCCATCCTATACGCGGTAGATGCTCCGGCAAGAGTTACCATTGCTGATCTTACCATTCTAGCAGGCGCGCAATCTGCAGCAACTGTGATTCATAAAAAGTAAATTCTAAAAAATGATTCTGTTATCAAACAAATCATTTAATTTTGAAACATCAGATGATATGATGAATCAAATATGTTAATCAAAAAAAGAAATCTGGCTGATGAATTGGCTGCACGACTGGTGCAGAAAATTTCAGATGGGGAATTTGCTGTCGGTGATAAGTTACCTACAGAGCCTGAACTAATGGCGATGTTTGGTGTAGGGCGGTCAACTGTCAGGGAAGCGATCCGTAATCTTTCACAGACCGGGTTGGTGCGCGTGCAGCAGGGAGTGGGAACATTTGTGGAGAAGGTACGACCGGCTTCAGATGAGCCTTTATCAGAACGATTGGTACGTGCAAAAGGGTTAGAGTTGAATGAGATCAGGCAGTTGATCGAGCTGAAAATTGCGGAGAAGGCAGCAGAAAATCGTTCTGACGAGGATATTGAGGTGATTGCCGGACATTTGAAAATGCGTGGAGAAATGGCTCTTGCCAATATTCCGGACAAATGTATTCAGGCTGATATCAATTTCCACTTAAGTATTGCCATTGCGGCAAAGAGTGAATTTCTGCTCGAACTCTACAAGACGATTGCTGAGCATTTACAGAGCTATTTTCTGGAGTTATACATCAACACAGAATCTTTCGTAAACACCCAGCATATGCATGAGGCGCTGCTGCAAAGTATTGTTGACCAGGAACCTGCCAGGGCATGGGAATGGGCAGCAAAAATTACAGGTCAGCCTCTATAAAATGAATTCCGCAATTTTGATATTATGAAAACAATTGAACCCCAGTCCGGCAGCACCATGTCTGTGCCTGTTGTAGACGCCCAGCAAACAGTATTTCCAATTTTATTAGCGCTGAGTTTTTCGCATCTGCTCAACGATACAATGCAATCCCTGATCCCTTCTATTTATCCGATGGTAAAGGATTCATTTCAGCTCAGCTTTTCTCAAATAGGGCTGATTACTTTTACTTTCCAGATCAGCGCTTCCGTTTTACAGCCACTGGTTGGGTTGTATACCGATAAAAAGCCTCAACCCTATGCGCTGGCGATTGGTATGTGTTTCACGCTCCTGGGGCTGGTTTCACTGTCTTTGGCAACCAGTTTCCATTTGGTCTTGTTGTCCGTGGCGTTGATTGGCGTAGGTTCAGCGATTTTCCATCCTGAAGCCTCACGTATCGCACACATGGCTTCCGGCGGGCGCCATGGTATGGCACAGTCTCTTTTTCAGGTGGGAGGTAATGCAGGGAGTTCATTAGGGCCTTTGCTCGCCGCTTTGATTTTGCTCCCCTATGGGCGATTCCAGATTATCTGGTTCTCATTGGTAGCCCTACTTGCTATCATCATCCTTTCAAGAGTAGGCGGCTGGTACAAAAATAACATGCACCGGATTAAGAGAAAGACCGTGTCTACAGATGAGGCGAGTACCACATCACATCTTTCGAAGGGTAAGGTAATCTGGTCGCTTGCGATTTTGCTGTTGCTTATTTTTTCAAAATACATCTACATGGCAAGTATTTCGAGCTATTTCACATTCTATCTGATCGATAAATTCAATGTGTCTATTCAGAGCTCTCAAATGTATTTGTTTGTATTCCTTTTCGCAGTAGCTGCAGGAACGTTTATTGGCGGGCCTGTCGGAGACCGTATTGGTCGCAAGTATGTGATCTGGATTTCTATTTTGGGAGTAGCGCCGTTTGCGATGGCATTGCCCTACGTGAATCTTTTCTGGACTTGTACATTCAGTATCATCATCGGTCTTGTTTTGTCCTCTGCATTCTCAGCTATTCTGGTGTATGCGCAGGAACTGATTCCGGGTAAAGTAGGGATGATCGCAGGACTGTTTTTCGGATTTGCATTTGGAATAGCAGGAATTGGATCTGCTATTTTGGGGAATCTGGCTGACAAAACGAGCATAGAATACGTATTCTGGGTATGTTCGTTTTTGCCGTTGATTGGACTACTGACAGGTTTCTTACCGAATCTCGAAAAGAAACGCTGAT
>DASYHR010001180.1:0-2077 GCA_035998385.1 Dyadobacter sp.
TATTATTTCAAACTAACAGTTTTACCGGTTTCAGCAGATCGCTTGGCAGCTTCCAGAATTTCGACCACTGTGACATTTATCGGCAAACCGTACATATCATTTTCATCAAGCTTCAACTTCCCGCTCACCACATCAGCCAATACTGAAAAAGGATCTGTAAATGGTGCAGGTCTTGGATCAATCTTGATAGTTTCTTCTGGAGATTTCTCCTCTAGTCTTTGTCGGATGGTTGTTGGATTGACAGCCACAGCATAACCTTTCGTACCAAAAACTTCCATATCCTTGCGGGCGAAAGTCCAGTTCCATGATGCCTGAATCACACATTGTGCTTTCGGATATTGCAGAATAATGGTAGCCTCATCGTCCACCTTTTTGTAGAGATCCGGTTTGTTCTGGTGCGTCACGGCCGTAACAGATACTGGTTTTTGTCCTTTTAATAACCAAGTCATCAGATTGGCTCCGTAACAACCAAAGTCGTTGAGTGCGCCCGCGCCGTTTTTGACAGGATCAGTCAGAAAATCCAGAAACTCCTTCCCTACACCTATTTCCTTAGGTCCCTGATGACCATCGTTCACCATCACCTTTCTGATTTCTCCGATTTTATCCGCCTCAACCAGCTCTTTGACGTATTGATTACTCGCATACCAGGATGTCTCGAAGTTGGTCAGAACCTGAACTCCATTTTGTTTTGCAAGCTTTTCAATTCCCTTTGCATCGGCAAAAGTGGTGGCTAATGGCTTTTCTACCATCACGTGAATCTTGCGCGGAGCACATGCTCTCACCACACTAATATGCTCATTAATAGGCCCGAATGCCGATACCGCATCAGGTTT
The DNA here is from genome assembly GCA_035998385.1 of Dyadobacter sp. Taxonomy (GTDB): domain Bacteria; phylum Bacteroidota; class Bacteroidia; order Cytophagales; family Spirosomataceae; genus Dyadobacter. Next base: position 834 of record DASYHR010001180.1, read on the forward strand.
AACCTGGTCTAGCATTGTATTCAAATCGCTAAAAAATAGCTTCTTATCGAGTTTATATTTCTCCGAAAAACGCTTTACCAGTTCCTGGTCTTTTTCGTATATCCCGACAAGTTCAGTGTCGGTTTTGTCATTTCGGTTAAAAGCCCAGCCTACGTGCCCGTGACTCAGACCGGCAATAGCCAATCGTACGGATTTTTGCGCGAAAGATTGTACAGAAATCAATGTTGCAAGGATCAAAAATAAGGTTTTCATAACGGCTCAGGATTTAATGACAAATATGACTTTTGGCAAAACTCTTCAACAAGAATAAAGCATCACATCAGCCGATTCTCATGCTACGACAATTTATTAATAATATCTCTGATCACCTCCTGAAAGTACGCTCCGTTGTATGGTCCATACCAGCTCATCACCTTCGTTTCATACAGATCCCTGTCAAAATATTTGTCATGTGTGATGTAGCCTATATACCCACCATTAAAACTGGTGACGATCAGATCGAGACCTTTCGTTTTGGCATAGGCATCCAATCCGCCTACAAGTTCTCCAGAAAAATCACAGGGCAGGCCTACCATCAGAATATTACCAATACGCAGAGCCTTTACAAACAAGGGATATTCTCCAAATGCTTTTTTGAACACCCATGGCCTCAGTACAATATCCATCGTCAACCGGGGAGAAGGTTCTCTTAATGGAAGCGGCAGTGTAATCATCTGCATCGCCGGCATCTGGCTTTGTTGCACGGTATCCGAAGATAGTACCGCCTGTTGCACACCAAAAGCCTGATTTTTCATTTCATCAAAATCATCAGATCCACGTTCAATTGGCCCCATGCTTCCTACCGCTCCTGCCATATACATCGCAAAATTATACCTGCCATTTTCCAATGAATCTACCAACACACCGGGATAATCACGGGATAATACCATGTTCTTAGCCTGAATAATGGTCGAATGTGCGCCGTAAGAACTTAGAATAGCCTTTTTACCAGTTTCTGTAACGAACCCCACTGAACGTACTTCCGAATCAACACCACCTTCCTCACCCACGAGTCTGTTACGAATATCCAGTGTATCTTTCGATTCCATATATGCCATCCGGGCAGGCTCCATTCCCGATTTTGCCCTGACGATCGCCTGAAAAATTGCGTCAGCAATTCGTTCAACGCTTTTAGGATCATATTTCCCTGAAAAGAATAATCCTGAAATACCAGTTCCCCAGCCTCCTATACTATGATGGGTATG
>DASYHR010001183.1:0-5972 GCA_035998385.1 Dyadobacter sp.
GCAAATACAGCAAGCATGCTCCCAATCAGTTATCATTATTCTGATGAAAATATTTGTCTTTGACGGATCTTTCGAGGGATTACTTACAGCTGTTTTTGAGTTCTATCAGCAGAAAGCAGGAACTGTGAAAATCGTTGATTCAAATCGGCATATGCCGGATGCTTTTGATGAAAGTTTTGTAGTGATTACAGAGGATACCAAGGCAAACCGTGTCTGGAACGGGCTCAGGAAAAAGCTGTCCACAAGTTGGCTTCATGATACTTATAAGGCATTTTTATCCGAGCAGCCCGAAATGTATCAGCATATTTTTGACTTCATCAGATATATTTTTGACAATCCGCAAGGTGCTGAAGAGAACTTTGGCAATCGGGTGGTATTGGCAGTTGCTCAAATGTCGCGAAAGGTGCATAGGGAAAAGCACCGGATGGAAGCTTTTATCCGTTTCCAGGAAACGTCCGACAAGATTTTCTACGCACACATTGAGCCGGATTACAACGTATTGCTTCTAATCTCGGACCATTTCAGAAAACGGTACGCCGATCAGAAGTGGATTATTTATGACCTGAAAAGAAAGTACGGTCTTTACTATGATTTGGAAAAGGTCGAGGAAATTACATTCGATTTTTCGCAACAGATGTCCCCCGCATTGAATGCGCTGCCAGCGAATATCCTCGACGAAAAAGAGGAGCTCTATTCTATCCTTTGGAAGGATTATTTCCGAAGCGTCAATATTCCGGCAAGGAAAAACATGAAGTTGCATATTCAGCATGTTCCGCGCCGGTACTGGAAATATTTGTCGGAGAAGCAGGCGTTTTAGGGTTCGTCGTCCCATAGATTGTTTTAAATGTTACGTACCTACGGCACTTACGTTGTTCATGACAAGTCTTGTTTCTACCAATATTTCATCCCTAACGGGATTGGTACTTCCATAATCGGAGGTCTTAACCCCGATCCAGCTTTCTATGTTCCATGCGAATACTATCATTCCAAATCCTGTAGGGATGAAATATCGGTAGAATAATGGGATGCGCGAAAATTAAAATTCCGTAGGCATGTAACCCGAATGTGATTTATATACCGCACTTCCGCGTTTTTTTACACGTTTTTTTTCTACCAATATCTCATCCCTAAATAGATTGATACTTCTGTAATGGAAATTTACATCCAAATCCAATTCTCTGTACCACATGTGAATCATCAAATTTCAAATCCCATATGGATGAAATGTCGGTAGAATAATGGGATGCGCGAAAATTAAAATTCCGTAGGCATGTAACCCGAATGTGATTTATATACCGCACTTCCGCGTTTTTTTAAACGTTTTTTTTCTACCAATATTTCATCCCTAAATAGATTGGTACTTCTGTAATGGAAATTTATATCCAAATCCAATTCTCTGTACCCATGTGAATCATCAAATTTCAAATCCCGTAGGGATGAAATGTCGGTAGAATTATGGGATGCGCGAAGATGAAAAATGCCATAGGCATGTAACGTGGGTGTCACCTACCTACTGCATCTCAAATGCCTTTGCACCAGCGATCAATCGAGATGTACCAGGGAATTGTTATTCCATTCGCAACGATTCATTTATCCCCGTCACTTTTATTTTTTGATTTTGCTATCAAGCCACGACGCCCGAAACTTTTTCATTTCATCCGTAACCTGCAACCCAAGTTCTTCATGCGTTCTGATTATCAAACGCGGATTTTCTTTCAATGTCACCATAGCGGTCTGCGGCACCCCTCTGTGACTGAACTCTATTGATACCTGATCTCCTGGCTTATGTTCCGCCAGAATTTTATCCAGATCTGTTTTGGCAGTTATCTTCTTTCCTTCAACGGAAATGATCAGATCATCTACGTCCAACCCCGCCTGATACAAAGGTGTATCAAAACGTGTTCCACTAATGATCTTTAAACCTGCAGCTGTATTTTCCAGGGGAGTATCTGCCCACCAGGCCTGATCAGGAAATTCCCTTAGTAATTCAAAACCTCCCTTTTTAAGTAAGGGAGCGTAGTCAAATGATTCGACACCATGAACATACTTTTGAAAAAAAGATGCCGCAAATGATGGGTCCTTCGTGACTTGTGCCAACACTTTTTCCAAATCCGCTATCACATAAGGTTTTTCAGGCTTACCAAATAGTTGCCACAACGCCTGCATATATGTATCGAGTGAAAGTCCGCGTGCCCGGAGCTCCAGATCCAACGCCAGCGCAATAGATGCCCCATACGGATAGTAGGATGTGTAAATATTGGTGTAGTTCGTTTTGTCAACTGCCACACCAGCATCAACAAATATTGCCTGATTACTTGCCTGAGCAGGCGACACACGTTTTGCGCCTGCCGTGTTTTCCTTCGTATTAACCAAAGAACTGGTCGTAGCAAGAAAAGCCGGGAGCGTCATAAAATCAGCACGCTTCATAATGAGTCCGCCGTAATACTGTGTGAACCCTTCTGCAAACCAGAGTTCATGGCTCATATTACTCTTCTCATAATTGAACGGCTCCAAACTTTTTGGCCTCAATCGTTCAACATTCCAGGCATGGAAAAACTCATGCGCATATACGCCCAGCAAATTGTCAGATCCGTCAAATTGAGATGGTCTGTTTACAACAGTGCTATTCCGGTGTTCCATTCCGTCCCCTTTGACATACGGATTTACACTCGCAATAAATGTGTATTTACCGTAATCGAAAGCCGGCAATTCTCCGAAGATCGGCAACGTCTCTTCAGTAATTTTCTCCACCTTCCCTGCAAACTCCGTCACCAGTGCGTCTGAACCTTCGGCTTCCAACGCGAGTTCAAACTGGTAGGATTTATTATCGGCATTTTTCAGCGTCCAGTTTTTTATCTTGAGATCTCCGATTTTAACTGGAGAATCCATCAGATATTGAAGGTCCGGGGCAGAGAATTTAGTTGCGTCGGACGAAGGTTTCAGCTGGGTGGCGATTTGCCAGTTCTTCCCCGAAGGTATGTGAAATTTCACATCAACAGGAGCTTTTTCAAGTCCCTTCACCCAAAGATAAGTAGCAGGTGCATTGAGCTGCATACTCGTGCCATCAATTCCAGCATAGGTTCCGTCAGGATGATTGGTAAATAAGGTATACTGTATTTTTACAAACCCCGTCAATCCCGCAATTTTATAAACGTCACCGTCAATTCTTGTCACTACCAGTGCTTTCCCTGATTTATCAACGGCTTTGACGTCATAAACATTCTTGCCATACTCATGCGTGGCATATCTTCCGGGCGAAGATCTGCTCATTCTGGCAATCAATTCCTTTTGCGGAAAATCACTTATTTCCAGCGCAATCTGTGCTTCGTGATGGGTAGCATTAGGGAAGGATATGTCGTAGGATAATTTCTGTGACCAGGTCAAATAAGGAAGCAGGCATAAAGACGCCAGCATTAAATTTCTCTTCATGGAGTAATGTTCAAAATAAGCTAAGTGCAAAAATGGACGGTTTAAGATAGTTTTAACTAATATTACAGTCAGAAACGCTTATATCAAAAATAGTTCAGCATTGTTTTTAAGAAAATATAAAGATTCTGACTTTCCCGCTTTACAAAGTTGGGTGACTGATCCTGAGTTGTTGTTCCGGTTCGCCGGCGATAACTGGTCGTTCCCTTTGTCTTTGGATGAAGTCAAACGTTATCAGGATGCTAATACAAACAAGCAGTCCTATATCCTTTGTGATGACTCAGGGATCCCGGTTGCATTCGGCGAACTTATAATAAAAGAGCCTCATGCTCCACGTTTAGGCAGATTACTTGTCGGTGGATCTGAAAACCGCGGAAAGGGAATAGGCACAAAACTGATCAATCTGATGATCGCAGAATCCCGCAGAAACAACACCGACCCTTTCATCAAATTATTTGTATTTGATGACAACGTGGATGCAATCAGATGTTATAAGCGGATTGGTTTTAAATTTGATGAAAACGTGAAGCTCTCAATATCGGCTCCGAACGGATCATTGCATCAGGCTTTGCTGATGGTACTTGACCTGAACTAATTCTGACACTTAAAATGAATTCGAAAAGATTAGGACGAAATTTATTTTACCTGCTTGTTTTACTGTCGAATATCGGCTGTGATCAGGTTTCTAAAACAATTGTAAGACGTGAAATTACAGACAATGAGACTGTCAGTATCGTACAACATTATTTCGTTCTGACAAAAGTTGAAAATGCAGGTGCGTTTCTGAGTATCGGGAGTGCCCTCCCCGATCTGTTGAAGTTTATTCTTCTCTCAATCATTCCGCTTCTTGCTTTAAGTTATGGCATCGTTTATCTGTTTACCAGAAAACACCTGACCAAACTGAGTGCTGTAGCTTTAAGTTTCGCCATTGGCGGTGGAATCGGTAATATTTACGATCGGATTATCCATGGATCTGTCACCGATTTTCTTCATATTGATCTCGGCTTTTTTCAAACGGGGATTTTTAATATGGCCGATGTTTCGATTTCTGTAGCGTTGATACTTTTTGTTTTGCAGAATTCTATGAGAGAAAACAAGAAGCCTATAATTAATCGAAATTAGTCCCGACCATGCCACCGTGCAGACCGGCTTTCGCCGTTCAGACCGGAACAAAAAAAAGGGCTCTACAGAGCCCTTTTGCAATACATGTTCTCCAAAGTTTATGCTCCTACCGATTTACGAATAATGTTCAGTGCTGAACCCGCTTTGAACCACTCGATTTGCTGCGAATTATAAGTATGATTTACCGGGAATTCATCAGTCGTGCCGTCGTTATGATGTAGCACGATTGTCAAGGGCTCGCCTTCAGCAAAAGTTTCCAATCCGATGATATCTATCGTATCGTCTTCCTGAATCTTTTCATAATCAGATGGATTGGCAAAGGTGAGTGCCAGCATACCTTGCTTTTTCAAATTCGTTTCGTGAATACGGGCAAAAGATTTGACAAGAATCGCACGTACCCCAAGGAAACGAGGCTCCATCGCTGCATGTTCGCGGGACGAACCTTCCCCGTAATTTTCGTCGCCTACTACAATCGTCCCGATTCCGTGAGCTTTGTAGTCACGCTGAACGTCGGGCACTCCTGCATATTGATTATTAAGCTGATTCTTAATGGTATTGGTTTTCTCATTGTAAAAGTTAACCGCACCGATCAGCATATTGTTAGAAATATTATCCAAATGACCCCGGTACTTTAGCCATGGACCTGCCATAGAAATGTGGTCAGTGGTACACTTGCCTTTCGCCTTGATGAGCAATTTCAAGCCTGTCAGATCCGTACCCTCCCATTCTGCAAATGGTTCAAGCAACTGTAAACGATCTGATTCCGGATTGACAATCACCTCCACAGTGCTACCGTCTTCAGCGGGAGCCTGATAGCCTGCATCTTCCACAGCAAAACCCCTGGTCGGAAGTTCCAGACCCGTCGGCTCATCCAGCATTACCTCTTCGCCATCTGTGTTGGTTAGCTTGTCCACGCGTGGATCAAATGTAAGACGACCTGCAATAGCCAGAGCGGTAACAATTTCCGGCGAAGCAACGAACGAGTGCGTATTTGGATTACCATCCGCTCGTTTCGAGAAGTTACGGTTGAAGGAAGTTATGATTGAATTCTTCTCTCCTTTTTCAGCCCCGTGACGAGCCCATTGACCAATACAAGGCCCGCATGCGTTGGCTAACACAACCCCTCCAATTTGAGCAAATGTATCAAGGAATCCATCCCTGTCTACCGTGTAACGAACCTGCTCGGAACCAGGTGTAATCGTATATTCAGAAGTTACCTTTAACTTTTTATCAACTGCCTGTTGCGCAAGAGAAGCCGCACGGCTTACATCTTCATAAGATGAATTGGTACATGAACCAATCAGCCCGACGGAGAGCACTTCCGGCCATCCATTTTCCCTTACAGCAGTTGCAAACTTAGAAAGCGGCCATGCCAGATCCGGAGTAAACGGACCGTTTACGTGAGGCTCCAGGGCTGACAAATC
>DASYHR010001202.1:0-4999 GCA_035998385.1 Dyadobacter sp.
AAGAGGAGCTAATGGCGTTATCATAATCAATACAAAAAGAGGGAAGGCCGGCAAGTCGGTGATTTCTTTTGATATGCATTACGGTTTGCAGAAAATCTCAAAACAACCCGAATTTATGGATGCCCGCCAGCAGGCGCAGTACTATTATGACGGCGTTCGTAACCGTAACCTCGATGTTGGCAATAATATCACCGGTGCTCCCGGCAGTTGGGGCGTACCGGTTCCGCAAACTGTGCTGGAGGTATTGGATGGAAGAAATACCAACAATACCAACGCATTGGATGCTGTGCTAAGGACTGCTTCCCAGCAGCAATACCAACTTTCGGCTAACGGAGGATCCGAAAACGTGCGTTATGCAGTGAGCACTGAATACATGAATCAGGACGGGATTATTAAAAACAGTAATTTCAGCCGCTATTCGCTCAGGGCAAACGTTGATGCACAGCTGACAAAAAAGTTGTCTGCCAAAGTTAATATGAACGCAGCCCTGGCCGACCGTCAGATCGTGGCGCCGAGCGGATGGGGTGGAGGAGCCAATGAGAGTATTGTAGCACAGGCTACATCTGCTCAGCCTTACTACCCGCTCTACAATACTGACGGTAGTTATTTTGTATATGCCAATCTGGATGCATCCACGAATCTGAACAACCCTGTTGCATTGGCGAATGAGATTCAGTCGAGAGGGCGCCTGGCCAGGTTTCTCGGTAATATCAATCTGGAATATGCATTTACGGACGAACTGAAACTGAACGTCATGCTGGGCGGTAATTTCAACAGTAATAAAGCCAGCAAGTTTACACCTCAGTTACCGGTTTTCTTCAATACGCCTGCGGTGGGGGTAGACAGTACTTCAATGGTTGTGAACTGGATTACCGAAACCACTTTGAACTACAACAAATCTTTCGGAGATCACAGCCTTTCGGCATTGGTGGGTTACACAACTCAGAAGGAAAGGTATGAATCCAACTTCCTGACAAGTAATAACTATCCTAACAACCTGGTGCCAACCTTGGGTGCGGTAAGCGGAATTATTACGAATGGCTCTTCTGCCGTGGCGGAGTGGTCGTTGCTCTCGTATCTGTCGCGTATCAATTATAATTACAAAGGTAAATATTATGTAACAGCCTCGGTAAGAACAGACGGTTCGTCGCGTTTCGGCGCTGATAAAAAATACGGTTTGTTCCCGTCTGCAGCTCTGGCATGGCGACTTTCTGACGAAGCTTTTTTGAAAGATGTTGACTTTTTGACTGAGTTCAAAGCGCGTGCGAGTTATGGTGCAACAGGTAACAACAACATTGGAAACTATGAGCACTACGCAACCATCAATTACCACAAATACAATCTGGGTGGGGTAGCAGTCGGCGGATATGCCCCTGCAAAGCCATTCAATCCGGGCCTTACCTGGGAAAAGCAGCAGTCGATCAATTTTGGGGTTGATCTGGCTTTCTTCAACCGAAGAATCATGCTGACCGTTGACCGTTTCCAGTCACGAAATACAGATTTGTTGCTCAACGTAAACGTGCCTGCGATTACCGGATTTAATACCATGTTACAGAACGTGGGCGAGGTGAAAAATCGCGGATGGGAATTTGTGCTGAATACAGTGAACATTGAAAAGCAATTTCAGTGGAGCACGGATTTCAATCTTTCAACCTACAAAAATGAAGTGGTGAAACTGGGTCCATCGGGCGATCCGATTATCTCGGCAAGAAACATCACGATGATCGGTCAGCCGATTGGCATGTTTTATGGTTTGAGAACGGATGGTATTTTCAAAAACCAGGCAGAACTGGATGCAGGTCCGATCTACAATCCGGGTGCTCCCGACCGTTCGCGACTGGGTGACCAGCGTTTTGTGGATGTGAGTGGCCCGGACGGCGTACCCGATGGCGTGATCAACAGCTATGATTACACGATTATCGGCTCACCCTATCCTGATTTTTACTACGGGATGACAAACCGTTTTGGCTACAAAAATTTCAGCCTCAGCGTAAGTATGCAAGGGTCTTATGGTAACGAAATTACCAGTACGGCCAATGATATCCGTCTTACAACCCGTTCAAGAAGCCGTACCCTTTCGACGCAGGTTAATTATTGGAAGTCAGAGCAGGAGCCGGGTGATGGCATGACGCCCCGTCCTAACGATGCACCTACGGGTGGCGTACGTCTGGTCAGTCCGCGTTATATGGATTCAGGTTCTTATCTGAGAATCAACAACATCAACTTCGGTTATATGTTCCCTGAGAAAATAGCCAATGCTATAAAGCTGAGTGCGTTGCGCATGTATATCAATGTGACCAATCCATTCATTTTTACCAAAAACACCTCATTCAATCCTGACGTGAGTAACACCGCCAGCGCGCTTACTCCGGGTATCGACTATAACAACTACCCGTTGCCTAAAAGTCTGATTTTTGGTGTGAACGTAACATTCTAAACCCTGCTGTGGTCCATTGCACAACAGCAACTTTTAAATATTCAAAGATGAAAAAAATAGCAAGTGTTATCCTTCTCACCTCGCTGCTGGGCGCATCCTGTAGTCAGGACTTTATTGACCTGCCGCCGATCTCGACGGTGAATGTGGACCAGTTGTATAAAACTGACAATGATTTTCGCGATGCGATGACCGGCGCGTACCGCAGTCTGCAGATGCAATACCAGGATTTCTGGATTTACGGTGATGTACCCGGAGACGATTCCGAACAGCAGGTGGCCAGAAACGATCCCTGGTACTTTGCCGATACCTTTACGATCAACAATGATCTGGTGCTGCTGAACAATACATGGACAAACTACTATGTACTGATCACACGTGTCAATACAATACTCGAACGAATTGAGCAGGTGGATGGCGCAACACTCGTCAACCGTGACCGACATATTGGTGAAGCCAAATTTCTCAGAGCGCTGGCATATTTTGATCTTGTCAGGATTTTTGGAAATGTCCCGATGATCACTAAGCCAATCTCGAATGAAGAGGCTTTGAAAAAAACGCGTGACAATGTGGCGACCATTTACGAGACTGTCATTATTCCTGATTTGCTGGATGCAGAGAGTCGTTTGCCTGCAACCTACACGGGGGCAAATGTTGGCCGTTCGACCAAAGGTGCCGCGGCTTCACTGTTGGCAAGAGTGTATATGACGAGGAAGGATTTTGTAAAGGCTGAAGAAAAAATGCAGCAGGTGACCACGATGGGTTACAGGTTGTTACCTAATTATAACGACCTGTTTGACTACAACAAAAATGAACACCACAGCGAGTATATTTTTGATGTTGAATATGAAGAAGGTCTTGGTGGGCAGGGAAGCGTATTCACGCACCGCTTCATGCCCAACTCCACTACGATGGCCAGTTTCTATGGTATCAGGGGAAGTGAATTATCTGAGACCAATTCTCCGACTGATGAGCTGATTAATCTGTTCAAAGAAGGAGATCTTCGGAAGGATGTGAACATTGGACCAAAAGGGGGATTCTACAACGCGCAGGGTGAATTCATAAGGCTTGCTATTCCAAGCCAGACTTACACCAGGAAATACATTACACCTGTTGCCAATCAAAATGACAGCAAAGCAAACTGGAAAGTAATCCGGTATGCAGATGTGCTTTTGATGTATGCCGAAGCGCTGAATGAAAATAATAAAACGGCTCAGGCCGTGCAGGTATTGAACCAGGTGCGAGAAAGAGCTGGAGTGGCGGCTTATACGGCTACGACGCAAACAGATATCCGTGAGAAAATAGCACTCGAACGCAGACTGGAGTTGTCTTTTGAAGGGCACCGCTGGTTTGATCTGGTACGTACTGGTAAAGCGCTCGAAGTATTACGCCCCAAAGGAATTCAGGATTACATGACTTTATTTCCTATACCCCTTAATCAGATCCAGGTACTCAACGACAGGAATGTGTTTCCTCAGAATCCGGGTTACGATTGATCAACTGACTGCTGCGAAAAATGAAGTGTTTAATTCTTAGTAGTTGTTTATTGTTTATGTTGCTCGTAGGTCGGTGTGATGCGTATGCTCAAATCACGCTGGCCTATAACAGCAGTCAGCAGCCGGTTCAATATGCTGCAGGCAAACTGAGTGATGCGCTCGCCAGAAAAGGAAAGTCTGCGATAATTGTTTCTGAAATCAGCCCGAAGAAATTGCCATCGGTTTGGGTTGTTACAAAAGGGAGTGTGCCCAAAAAGCTACGGAAATGGGTTTCTGTAAAAGACTTCGAAGGGCTGCAGCCGGAGGGATATGAATTGAGACTTATTGATAACGAGCGGTCTATAGTCATTCTTTCAAAAGATGAAATCGGAGCAGAATACGGTTTGCTGGATCTGGCAGATCAGGTAGAGTTACACGGCAGTTTTGATCAGGTTGAGGCAAAACGTATCAACCCGAAGTTTGAATACCGGATTGTCAAATTCAATCTGCCCTGGTCGCCGTACCGTGTCAGCAAAGCGACTGAAATTCATCTTCAGACCTGCCGTGACCTGAAATTCTGGGAGAAGTTCCTCGATATGATGGCTGAAAACAGGCTGAATGCATTGTCGCTTTGGAATAACCATCCGTTCCCATACATGATCAGGTCGCGCAGTTTTCCGCTTGCAAGTGGACTGAGTGACGCGGAAATGCTGGAATGGCAAAGTTTCTGGAAACAGCTTTTCAGTATGGCAAAACAGCGTGGCATTCAGACCTACATCATCAACTGGAATGTGGTGGTTTCACCGGAATTTACCCAAGCCTATGGCGGCAAAGAATACAGTGATTTGTCGGATCAGGTCAAAAAATATACAAAGGAATCAGTAACACAGCTTATTGATGAATATGAGGATCTCACGGGAATCGGCGTGACACTGGCTGACTGGATGGGGAATTTTCCTGACAAGCTCACTCCGCAACAGCGCGAAGACTGGATCGATGAAACTTTTGTAGCAGGAATGAAAGCGGCTAAAAGACCCGTTAAGTTCATTCACCGCTCGGTACTGGCAGGTGATCCTGTTGCGATGAGAAA
>DASYHR010000087.1:0-14962 GCA_035998385.1 Dyadobacter sp.
TCTTTACTTGAAAAAATCGTTTGCGATGCGTACCAGAATAATTTTATGTTTAATGAGCTTTGCTTTGGCAGCAAATGCACAGAATACTTCAACAGCAAAGCCCTGGACTTACTGGTGGTGGATGGGAAGCGCTGTGAAGAAACAGGATATCAGAGCTCAACTGGAGATTTTTAGTAAATCAGGGTTAGGAGGAGTGCACATCATTCCTATTTACGGTGCAAAGGGGGCAGAGAAGGACTTCATTCCATTCCTAAGCCCGAAATGGCTGGAGATGATGGAATACACTGTTTCGGAAGGCAGGACGCTTGGCTTGGGAGTAGATATGACGACGGGTACCGGCTGGCCATTTGGCGGACCAAATGTCAGTATGGAACGGGGAGCCATGCAGATGGAAGTGGCAGACGGTGCTCCTTCGGTTAAGAACACGAAACAAATGGTGAAAAGAGCGGCGCCGGGAGGGGAAGGGTTGGTCTTTAATCCGTTTCACAAATCTGCGATGTCGCAATACCTCACCAGATTTGATTCCGCGTTTGCAGGTGTGAAAGAGAAACCCCGGTCAATGTACATGGATTCTTACGAAGCCTATGGCGCAAACTGGACAGAGGATTTCCTGAGCGAATTTCAGAAGAGACGGGGATATGATCTCAGGTCAAATCTGGCACTGCTGAAAGATTCGGTCGATATACAAAACGCAGAACTTGTCAGGATTGATTACCAACAAACATTGGCGGAGCTGCTGAGGGAACGTTATGCCAATAGCTGGACCAAATGGAGCCGGGATAAGGGGTTTAAAACGCGTTATCAAGCGCACGGTTCTCCGGGTAATTTGCTTGACTTATACGACGAATCAGATATTCCGGAAACAGAGTCATTCGGTACGAGCCGTTTTTCGATTCCGGGTCTTCGTGTGGATCCAGACTACTCAATCAAACAGTTTGGAACACCCAATCCTCTTGCCATGAAATTTGCATCTTCAGCGGCACATTTTTCAGGTAAAAAACTGGTTAGCTCGGAAACAAGCACATGGCTGGCCAACCATTTCAAAGTTTCTCTTTCTCAAATTAAACCACAGATTGATGAACTGTTCGTATCAGGCATCAATCACATATTTTACCACGGAACGACCTATTCGCCCATTAACGAAGCTTATCCGGGATGGTTGTTCTATGCTTCAACCAATTACGGTCCTACTTCCCATTTTGCTGAGCATTTTCATTTATTGAACAAATATGTGGAGCAATGCCAGAGCATTCTGCAGGAAAGCAAACCCGACAATGACGTGCTCGTCTATTTCCCGATCCACGATTTATGGGCAAAACCTGCCAGGTCGTCTGGCGGAGTGCATTTGCTGGAAGTGCATCATGTGGACAGATGGTTGCTTGATCTTCCTTTCGGAAAGCTGACACAGCAACTTTGGAAGGATGGCTACTCTTTCGATTTTGTGTCAGACAGACAGCTGGAAAGACTTAAAGTGGATGCTAATGGAAATCTGGCTTCAGAAGCATCAAATTACAAAACATTGATCATTCCGGCTGAGACATATATGCCTGAGGAAACTCTTGCATTACTTCTTAAACTTGGAAAAGCTGGCGGGAAGATTATATTCCAGGGTAAAACACCCGGACAGGTTGCCGGCTTTGACAAACACGAAGACAGACAGAAAACATTCCTTAACAACGTTATGCAACTCACAAAGCTCAACTCCGTGCAGGTTGGGAACGATGTAGATCTTTTGTTGGCCAAAAATGGTGCGGTACGGGAAGAAATATCGAAGAAGGGGCTTTCCTATATCCGGAAGATCAAAAATGGTAAAGTGATTTACTTTGTGTCAAATCTGGGCAATACCTATTCAGAAAGCTGGGTTTCGCTTGGAAAGATCAAAGCAGCAACAAAGAAGGATCCTTTGAACGGAATCTCAACATTGGCGAAAAGGGATAGTGCCGGTATCGCTCAGGTTTATTTGAAGCTGTTACCAGGACAATCCTGCTTTCTGGAGGAAATATCAGGAATAGCAACCGCTGCAAAATCAGGAGGAATTAAAAGATCAGTGCCCGTCTCAGGTCAATGGGATATCACTTTCCTCAAAGGCCGTCCATCTTTGCCTGAACCTGTGAAGTTACAAAAGCTTGCATCCTGGACAGAGCTTTCAGATTCTGCAGTCTATTTCTCCGGTACAGCCAGATACACGGTTATGTTCGACGTACCGAAAACAGTATTGACCAAAAAAGCGATACAGCTGGACCTGGGCGATGTGCGAGAAGTAGCATCTGTTAAAATCAACGGGAAAGATTTGGGGACATTCTGGTCCATTCCGTTTGTTGCCGATGTACAATCCGGAATTTTGAAGGAAAAGGGAAATAAGATGGAAATCGAGGTTACCAATCTTTCGGCCAATTATATGCGCCTGCGTGACAAGCAACTACCGGACTGGAAAAAGTTCTATGATATCAATGTGGCAGACATCACATATAAGAAGTTCGATGCTTCCTCATGGAAACCTATGCCGTCAGGATTACTCGAACCTCTTGAAATTGTATATCAGGAATAAGCTATTCCCACAAAGGGTAGTGCTGCAATTGAATTTGCTTCCCGAAAAATATATTTGTGGATTGTTCAAAGGAAAGGGTGTAATCGGAAACATAAAAATTCCGTTTGCCTTCTCCTTTGTCATTAATCAGGTAATGTTGCTCCAGTAACGCTCTCAGTGAATTTGCCACAATTTCTGACGTATCCAGTATCTCTACTTTGTTTCCATAAAAAGCCCCGATCTGTTGTTTGATCAGCGGATAATGGGTGCACCCCAGAATTAATGCTTCTATATCGGCTAAAGCAGGATCAGACAGATAGCTGGCGATAATACTCTCACTGATGTTATTGTCAAAAAATCCTTCTTCAATCATAGGCGCAAGCAAAGGCGTCGCGAGGGATTTGAGCTGAATATTTTTATCCAATGCATCTACTTTCTTCTTATATACATTGGAAAGTACAGTTTGTTTCGTTCCGATCAGCCCGATGGTTTTGCCATCGTAATGTTCCTTGATGTAATCCACAACAGGATCAATCACATTCAGTACCCATGCTTTACTGCCTACATATTCTTTTACCAATTCAAAGGCTGCCGCTGAAGCAGAATTACAGGCGATAAGAATCAGCTTACAGTTCTGTTGCAGGAGCATATTACAAATTTTGATAGAATAGGCCTGAATCGCAGCAGTGGACTTATCTCCATACGGTAAATGGGCAGTGTCGCCAAAGTAAATTGTATTCTCCTTGGGCAGCAGTCTTGTCACTGCACTGGCTACGGTCATACCACCTATACCGCTGTCAAAAATCCCGATAGGAGCCGTTGAATCAAACATCTTATGTGTTGGTTAATTTCTGTCAAAACTAAAAGATCGCTGGCAGAATATTATTTTTAGTGAATAAATAAGTTTTTACAGCAGTTTAGATATGAACAGATATGATTTTAATATCCTCATTCATAGTGTGTTGTATCGTTGTGAGTCGCAGTTTCTGTAAAAATGAAAATGATTTTTTGAAAATTTATATGATGTCATGCAACCTGAACCGGGTGTAGCCGCATCTTGTGGTTGAAATCAATATTCTGAATGAGTCGAATTCTATCATTTTTTAACCAGGAAGCACAGCTTGTTAAGGCGCTCAGGAAGCAAGATCCGAAAGCGCAGCGACAACTGTACGAAAAATATAGCTCCCGTATGCTGGGGTTATGTTTCCGCTATGCCTGTGACGAAATGATTGCGGAAGACATTATGATTGAAGGTTTCATGCGCGTGTTCAGTAAGATTGATCAGTTTTCTGAAGAGGGTAGTTTTGAGGGCTGGATCAGGAGGATCATGGTGAATGAGGCGCTAGGGTATATCAGAAAGCAAAAAAGAATGATGGAAGATAGTTTGTCGGATGAGGCAGACAATATCCCGGATTATACACTTGCTGACGAAAACCTGAATGCGGAAGAACTTTTGAGCCTGATCAGCGGATTGCCGGTGGGTTACCGTACAGTCTTCAATTTATATGCTATTGAAGGTTACAGTCATGCTGAAATCGCGGAAATGCTGGGAATTAGTGAGAGCACTTCAAAATCACAATTACACAGAGCCCGGGCTCTGCTGCAAAAAATGGTTTTGGAATGGGAGCAAGGATTTAAAAAAAAAGTAAGTTATGAAAAAGCATCCTATTGATGATATTTTCAAAAAGAAGCTGGAAGGTATAGAACGTAAGCCTTCTGCCGCCGCGTGGGAGCGAATGAAACCCGCGAAGGAAGAGAAGCGCCTGCCTCTGTTTGTTTGGTACATGGCTGCGGGTATCACTGTTACACTACTGGCAGGCTACATGATTTGGATGAGCGAGGCTGGTAATGTGGGAGTGGAATTGGTGACGAAGACCAGTCCACCAGCTCAGGTCGAAAAACCAATCATTGATCCTTCAGTTAATGCGGATAGTATGTCGGCAATGAAGATCGATCTGATCGCTACGTCAGCTAAAATACCTGTGAAGAGCAGGCCTGATCAGGAGACTGAAAAATCGTCTGAAACAAAAGTAATTCAGCCAATGGTGGCGAACCTTGAACCGGTTACCAGAAAGGAAACTCAGGCAATTGATACAAGCATGGAGCCGGTTTATCCTGAGATTGAGCCTATCCGTGAAGTTGCTGATGCGACACCTGCGGTACAGAATGAAGTTGAAAGCAGAACAATTGTAGTGAACGTGACAGAACCGAAAGCGGAAGTTGAGCAGGAGAAGTCATCACGACTAGGTAAGATTTTCCGCCAGTTAAAAAATGTAAAACATGGTGAATCCGTGGATTGGAAAGAAATAGGATTTAACCCAAAAGAGGTTGTTGCGCGGGTGGATGGCCGTTTGAGAGACGGTGAAGAAAAAGTCTCGGAGAAATATCAGAACCTAAAAGAGAGAACTAAATTTTAAGAATCAGAAGCCATGAAAAAGCCATTGTATGTAGCCATTGTTATAGCGTTATGCTTCGCGTTCACAGGAGTGAAAGCGTCCCGGGTAATGCCGCAGTCAGAGAAAGACTCAATTATCGTCACGTTTGGTAATAAAACGCGCTTGATTATTTACGGGGACAACCGATCGGAGCTGGATAAGATTATGAAGTATGATCTGAATGCACTGTTGAGAGATTTGCATGTAAAGTTGGATTCGTCCCGTTCAGATACTACATATCTGAGAGAAGAAGTTGACGGGAAACGATATTTAAAAAATAAGTCGGATGAGGACTATGTACGAATAGGAGTAAGGGGTGTTCATATCAAAGATGGAGATACGGAGGTGAGGATTGATGCCGACGGCGTATCAGTTAAAGATGATGATGACAACGATGATGAAAAAGACAAAGATTATAAACGTATTGGTAAGAATTTTAACCGTTCCCGTATCGGGTCGAGTCCCAGAAAAGGTTTTGCTTTTGCATTAGGATTAAACACCTATGGATCAAATGATCCGGGTGGAATTTACAACAAAGAAGATTACGATCTGCGTCCGTTTGGGTCCCGTTTTGTGAGTCTGGGTTATATAGCCAGTGCCAAAATTGCAAGTGGACAAAAAGCAGGTTTTCATCTTGACTTCGGAATTGACTTTTCATGGTTCAATCTGATGTATGACGGGAACAATACCATTTCAAAATTGACTGACAGAGTTGACTTTCCCCTGGTCATGGACGGAACTGCAGAGGCGGATGTACGAAAAAGTAAATTGGTTGTTCCGAATGTAAATCTTTCTTTGATGCCGACTGTAAGTTTTAAAAACTCCTTTGTTTCTTACCTGAGTGCGGGTGTGTACGGAGGTTATCGACTGGGAAGCTACACCAAGGTGAGGAAAGTCGGAACCAAGGACATTGATCGTGAAAGAGTAAACTTTTACCTGAATGATTTCCGGTATGGCTTGGCGGCAGAGATTGGCTTTAGAAATTTTGTTGATCTCTTCGTGAACTATGATCTGAACACCTTACATGAAGCAAACCGTGGACCGAAGGTAAATATGATCAGTTTCGGAATAAAATTGTAAATAGGTAAAGCACTGATTGTGGGGTAATTGGGATGACATGTTCTCAAACCCCACAATTTTTTTTAATTATTTTTGACAAAAAGTTTGACGATAATGAAAAACGGTATAATTTTGCAGCTCCAAAAGTGAAACAAGCGGCTTTCACGGATGTATTGAAATATTGACAAGGGGGTGTACCAGAGTGGCCAAATGGGGCAGACTGTAAATCTGCTGGTGTACGCCTACGGTGGTTCGAATCCATCCGCCCCCACAGTTTGAGCCAGAGTTGATTTCTTTATTGCCAGTTCAGAAATCAGGCACAACACAATTGCGAAAGTAGCTCAGCTGGTAGAGCGATAGCCTTCCAAGCTATAGGTCGCGAGTTCGAACCTCGTCTTTCGCTCATTTTTAAAACACCCGAAAGCGATCAGCGAAAACATTCATTTTGATAATTTTTCGCTGATCGCTTTTTGGTTGTTTAAGAAGTTTCGCTGTTGTAGCTCAGGGACGGTCCGCCGCGCGGTAGAGCACTTCCTTGGTAAGGAAGAGGTCAGGGGATTGGATTTAGCTTAAACAAGGCTGAGAAATATTGAAGGTAGTATTTCCAAAAATAGTTTGCTGTTGTAGCTCAGGGGTAGAGCACTTCCTTGGTAAGGAAGAGGTCAGGGGTTCAAATCCCCTCAATAGCTCGGAAAAGATTTTGATTCATATTGTTTAGGTTAATTGATTTTGAGGCGCTCGTTAAGGAAGAAGAGCTAAGCAGAATCAATCATTAGTGTTTAATAAATTCGTAATAACTTTTAATTTAAGCGTACTTAAGTCATGGCAAAAGAGACGTTTGACCGCTCGAAACCCCACGTAAATATTGGTACTATCGGGCACGTTGACCACGGTAAAACTACCCTTACTGCTGCTATCACAACTGTGTTGGCGAAAAAGGGTCTTGCACAACTTCGTGATTTCTCATCAATTGATAATGCTCCTGAAGAGAAAGAGCGTGGTATCACAATTAACACATCTCACGTAGAATACGCAACTGCTAATCGTCACTACGCTCACGTTGACTGTCCAGGTCACGCGGATTACGTAAAGAACATGGTTACAGGAGCTGCTCAGATGGATGGAGCTATCATCGTAGTTGCTGCGACTGATGGTCCTATGCCACAAACTCGTGAGCACATTCTTTTGGCTCGCCAGGTAGGTGTTCCTCAGCTTGTAGTATTCATGAACAAAGTGGATATGGTTGATGATCCTGAGCTTCTTGAGCTTGTTGAAATGGAAATTCGTGAGCTTTTGAGCTTCTACGACTACGATGGCGACAACATTCCTGTTATCCAGGGTTCTGCTTTGGGTGGTTTGAATGGCGAAGAGAAATGGGTTAAAACGATCGAAGATTTGATGGACGCTGTTGACAGCTACATTCCAATTCCTCCTCGTATGACTGATCTTCCTTTCCTTATGCCTGTTGAAGACGTATTCTCGATCACTGGTCGTGGTACTGTTGCAACTGGTCGTATCGAAAGAGGTGTTATTAACTCTGGAGAGCCTGTAGATATCTTGGGTATGGGAGCTGAAGGTCTTAAATCAACCGTTACTGGTGTTGAGATGTTCCGTAAGATTCTTGACCGCGGAGAAGCTGGTGATAACGTAGGTCTATTGCTACGTGGTATCAACAAAGAAGATATCCGTCGTGGTATGGTTATCTGTAAGCCAGGTTCAGTTAAGCCTCACGCTACATTCAAAGGCGAGGTTTACGTACTATCGAAAGAAGAAGGTGGACGTCACACTCCATTCTTTAACAAATATCGTCCTCAATTCTACTTCCGTACTACGGATGTAACTGGAGAGATCACTCTTCCAGCCGGAGTAGAAATGGTTATGCCAGGTGATAACGTTACTATCGACGTGAAATTGATTAGCAAAATTGCTATGGAAAAAGGTCTTCGTTTCGCGATTCGTGAAGGTGGACGTACCGTAGGTGCTGGTCAGGTTACTGAGATTGTTGACTAAGCTAAGGTAAAAAATAAAAACAAGTGCATTTCTTTTGGAATGCACTTGTTTTTTGTAAATAAATTGTATCTTTGCAGCCCCGAAAGGGAGCATTGCACGATATACGGGTGTAGTTCAAGGGTAGAATAGCGGTCTCCAAAACCGTTGATGGGAGTTCGAATCTCTCCACCCGTGCATAATAAAAAGGAAAAATGGAAAAATTTACTTCTTTTTTGAAACTGTCTTGGGAAGAAATGACCCAGCACGTTACATGGCCTCCTTTCAATGAACTTCAGGCCAACACAACTTTAGTGCTTGTGGGTTCACTTATTTTTGCATTTGTTGTAGGGATAATGGATCTGGTTTTTGAAAATGCACTAAGGCTGTTTTATCAGTCTTTCTAAGGCTATTATATTGGCAATCCCCAGAATGGTATGAGTAGTCTAAATTGGTTTGTATTAAGAGCTGTGTAAGGACAAGAGAAAAAAATCAAGTCCTACATTGAAAATGAAATAACACGGCAGAAACTCACAGAATTCGTTCCGCAAATTCTTATTCCTTCAGAGAAGATATATGAGATGCGTAATGGTAAGAAGAGAGTACGGGAGAAAAACTTCTTTCCGGGATACATTATCATTTCGGCTGATTTATCAAAAGGAGAGGTTCTGCACATTATTACAAGTATTCCGGGAGTTATCGGATTCCTGGGGAATTCAGAAGGTAACTCCAAAGTGCCTGTTCCTTTGAGACAGTCTGAGATCAACAGGATACTCGGACGTGTAGACGAAGCGGAGCAGCTGGAAGAAGCACCAAGCATGTCGTTTATCAAAGGCGAAACTGTAAAAGTTGTAGATGGACCTTTCAGTGGTTTCATCGGCTTGGTGGAAGAAGTATTTGATGAGAAGAAAAAACTCAATGTAGTTGTAAAAATATTCGGGCGTAATACACCCGTGGAACTCAGTTACGCACAAGTAGAAAAGGATAATTGATTAAAAGAACGGGCAGGGTAAGCTTCCACTTGCATGTAAGCCGATTAATTAATCAGTGAACCGAACAAATTCCAAAACAATGGCAAAAGAAATAGGTGGATACGTCAAACTTCAGGTAAAAGGTGGCTCAGCCAACCCTTCACCTCCAATCGGTCCTGCACTAGGATCGAAGGGTTTGAATATCATGGAGTTTTGTAAGCAATTCAATGGCCGTACTCAGGATAAACCTGGTGTGGTATTGCCGGTAGTTATTACGTACTACAAGGATAAGTCTTTTGACTTCGTCATTAAGACCCCCCCGGCCGCGATTTTGCTTCTGGAGGCATCAAAAGTAAAGACTGGTTCGGCTCAGCCAAACCGTTTAAAAGTAGGTTCAGTATCTTGGGATCAGGTTCGTACGATCGCTGAGACTAAAATGCCTGACCTTAACTGCTTTACTGTTGAGTCTGCTATGAAGATGATTGCGGGAACGGCTCGTAGTATGGGTATTACCGTCGCTGGCAAAGCCCCGTGGGAAGAAAACAACTGAGCGTTTAAATAACGCCTAAGAAACAAAGAACATGGGAAAATTGACCAAAAAGCAAAAAGAAGCTCTTTCGAAATTCGATGCAGACCAAGCTTACTCATTAGAGGCGGCAGCGGAGGTACTTAAGACGATTTCCTATACCAAATTTGATTCATCAGTGGACATCGATGTACGTCTTGGCGTAGATCCTCGTAAAGCTGATCAAATGGTACGTGGCGTGGTAACATTGCCACACGGAACCGGAAAAGAAGTTCGCGTATTGGTATTGTGTACTCCGGATAAGGAGGCAGAAGCGAAAGAAGCTGGAGCAGATTATGTAGGCCTCGACGAGTTCATTCAGAAGATTGAGCAAGGCTGGACAGATATAGACGTGATTATCACAATGCCTGCAGTAATGGCAAAAGTGGGTAAACTAGGTAAAGTATTGGGACCTCGCGGTCTGATGCCAAACCCTAAGTCAGGTACTGTAACACCAGATGTTGCGAAGGCTGTTAAAGAAGTAAAAGCTGGTAAGATTGATTTCAAGGTTGACAAAACCGGTATCATCCATACCAGTGTAGGTAAAGTTTCTTTCGGAACTGACCAACTTGCACAAAATGCTACAGAGGTGATCAATACATTGATCCGCCTTAAACCATCATCTGCAAAAGGTACCTACGTTAAGAGCATTCACTTGTCAAGTACGATGAGCCCGGGTGTTACTATTGATAAAAACACGATTCCAGGATTATAATATGACACGGGAAGAGAAAGCAGTAATTATTGACGAACTAAGTCAGAAATTCTCGAACACGCCATACTTTTATATTACCAGTGCAAACGGAATGTCTGTTGGCGAGGTGAATACACTTAGAGGCCTTTGCTTCGAAAAAGGTGTTGAGTATCGTGTTGTTAAGAATACCCTGATTAAGAAAGCACTAGAAACATTAGATACGGATTATTCATCATTTGATGAAGTTCTTAAAGGATTTTCCGGTATCATGTTTCACCCGGAGTCAGGTAAAGTTCCTGCACAATTGATCAAAGACTTCAAGAAAAAATCAGGTAGCGACAAGCTTAAATTTAAAGGAGCTTCTGTTGATTCATCTGTTTTCGTAGGCGAAAGCCAGCTTGATGTTTTGATTTCTTTGAAATCGAAGCAAGAGCTTATCGGAGAAGTAATCGGATTGTTGCAATCTCCTGCCAAAAACGTTATCGGCGCTCTTTCAAGCGGTGGAAACAAATTGGCTGGAATTCTTAAGACTTTATCTGAGAAAGAAGACTAATTATATAAGTAGCCAGGCTGAGCTCTCCGGGTTGATAATAAATGGAGCTTCATAATCATCTTATATTGTATAATCAAAAAATCGAAAATAAAATGGCAGATTTGAAAGCTTTCGCGGAACAGCTTGTTAACCTAACGGTTAAAGAAGTTAACGAATTGGCTACAATTCTTAAAGACGAATATGGTATCGAACCAGCAGCTGCAGGTGCAGTAATGGTTGCAGGTCCAGCAGGTGGAAGCGGTGATGCTCCGGCTGTAGAAGAAAAAACGTCTTTTGATGTAATTTTGAAATCAGCAGGTGCTGGTAAACTGGCAGTTGTGAAATTGGTTAAAGATCTTACTGGTCTTGGACTGAAAGAAGCGAAAGAACTAGTTGACGGCGCTCCGAAACCAGTTAAAGAAGGAGTTGCGAAAGACGAAGCAGAAGCTTTGAAAAAACAACTTGAAGAAGCTGGTGCTGAAGTTGAAGTGAAGTAATTATTACTTTGCAACAACCAAGAACTATAATTTAAGGAAATAGGCCTGATTCACGTCAGGTCTATTTCCTATTTTGTGCATAAACCAAACATTTTCATACAGAATAACGTTAGGTATTATGCAAGCTGGTGTTTTGATCAACATTACACCGGTTTCATCTTCCCCCCGGAGATATTGTCTGAAACACTTCTTTACTCGTAGGAAAGAAGAAAAGGGACAGCTCTTCTAATGTTCTACGAGGCATGCGATTAAGGTTTTAAACTAATTAGTACGATTGCCAGCAGCCGCAAGGCTTATGCTAAGTTTTTCGTTCTTCTAACCCAAATCAGAAATAGCCTTGGCTACAATTAAAAAAACACCCAGAATTAATTTCTCCAGGATCAATCAGATCATCGATTATCCGGATTTGTTAGGGATCCAGGTTCAGGCGTTCCGGGATTTCTTCAGTCTGGATACATCTGTTGAGGATCGTTCTGACGAAGGATTGTACAAAGTTTTCGCTGAAAACTTTCCAATTGCAGATTCGCGCGACAACTTCGTGCTTGAGTTCATCGATTATCTTCTTGAACCACCGAAGTATTCTGTTGACGAATCTATAGACCGTGGTCTTACTTATGCAGTTCCTCTTAAAGCGAAATTGCGTTTGATCTGTAATGATGCAGACCACGAAGAATTTGAGACTATTGAGCAGGAGGTATTCCTTGGTAATATTCCTTACATGACAGAACGTGGTTCTTTCGTGATCAATGGTGCTGAACGTGTAATTGTATCTCAGCTACACCGTTCACCAGGTGTGTTCTTCTCTATGAGCAAGCACACCAACGGATCGAAGTTGTATTCGGCACGTATCATTCCGTTCAAGGGTTCATGGATTGAATTCTCGACGGATGTGAACAACGTCATGTACGCGTACATCGACCGTAAAAAGAAATTCCCTGTTACAACGCTTCTAAGAGCAATCGGTTTCGGATCTGATAAGGATATCCTTGACCTTTTCGGTCTTTCAGAAGAAATCGTAGCAACTTCTGCAAATCTTAAAAAGGCGGTTGGCCGTCGTTTGGCTGCAAGGGTATTACGTACCTGGACAGAAGATTTCGTGGATGAGGATACTGGTGAGGTTGTTTCTATTCAGCGTAACGAAGTATTGCTGGAGCGTGATTCAACAATCACAACTGACGATATCGAGGTGATCCTTGAATCAGGTCAGAAATCAGTGATCCTTCACAAAGATGATATGAACGTTGCGGATTATAACATCATTTATAATACGCTTCAAAAAGATAGCTCTAACTCCGATAAGGAAGCTGTAGAGCAGATTTACCGTCAGCTTCGTAATGCAGAGGCACCGGATGAGCAAACTGCAAGGGATGTAATCCAAAGCTTGTTCTTCAGTGACAAACGTTATGACCTGGGTGATGTTGGTCGTTACCGTATCAACAAAAAACTTGGTTCTGATACAAGTCTTGATGTTCGTGTATTGACTACTGGTGATATCGTTTCCATCGTGAAGTACCTGATCGGTCTGATCAATGCAAAAGCGGTTGTCGATGATATTGATCACTTGTCAAACCGTCGTGTTCGTACCGTAGGTGAGCAGCTTTATGCTCAGTTCGGTGTGGGTCTTGCACGTATGGCACGTACAATTAAGGAGCGTATGAACGTACGTGATAACGAAGATTTCAAGCCTGTTGATTTGATCAACGCGCGTACGTTGTCTTCTGTTATTAACTCATTCTTCGGTACCAACCAGCTTTCTCAGTTTATGGATCAAACGAACCCATTGGCTGAGATTACGCACAAGCGTCGTATGTCAGCACTTGGGCCTGGTGGTCTTTCACGTGAAAGAGCAGGTTTCGAGGTACGTGACGTTCACTACACGCACTACGGTCGTCTTTGTACGATTGAGACACCGGAAGGTCCGAACATTGGTTTGATCTCTTCTCTTTGCGTGTTTGCTAAAGTAAACGGTATGGGCTTTATCGAAACGCCTTACCGTGTAATCGATGGCGCAGGAAAGCTTACAGATGAGCTTATATATATGACTGCCGAAGAAGAAGATTCCAAATACATCGCGCAGGCAAATGCTTCTGTGGATGCACAAGGGAACTTTACGGTAGAAAAAATCAAGACGCGTTTCGAAGGTGATTTCCCGATGGTGGATCCATCTCAGGCGTCATATATGGACGTTGCTGCCAACCAGATTGTATCTGTGGCTGCATCACTTATTCCATTCCTTGAACACGATGATGCTAACCGTGCCCTGATGGGATCGAACATGCAGCGCCAGGGTGTTCCTTTGTTACGTCCACAAGCACCGATCGTAGGTACCGGTCTTGAAAAACGTGTTGCAATGGATTCCCGTGCACTTGTTGTTGCCGAAGGTGACGGTGTTATCGAATACGTTGATGCGAAGAAAATCGTAGTTAAATATGACAGAACTGACGCAGATCGTTTGGTTAGCTTTATCGAAGATAGCGTTGCTTATGATCTTGTGAAGTTCCGTCGTACCAACCAGGATACTTGCCTTAACCTTCAGCCGATGGTTCTTAAAGGACAGAAGGTGAAAAAAGGTGAAGCACTTTGCCAGGGTTATGGTACAGAAGGTGGCGAACTTGCTTTGGGTCGTAACCTTTTGGTTGCGTTCATGCCTTGGCAGGGATATAACTTTGAGGATGCGATTGTAATCTCTGAGAAAGTTGTTCGCGATGATATATTCACTTCTATTCACATTGAAGAATTTGAATTGGAAGTGCGTGATACAAAACGTGGAGAGGAAGAATTGACTGCTGAGATTCCTAACGTAAGTGAGGAAACTGTTAAGAACCTTGATGAAAACGGTATCGTACAAGTTGGTACTGAAGTAAAAGAGGGTGATATTCTGATTGGTAAAATCACACCGAAAGGAGAGTCAGATCCTACTCCTGAAGAGAAATTGCTTCGTGCAATCTTCGGAGATAAGGCTGGTGATGTGAAGGATGCCTCTAAAAAAGCGCCGCCATCTATGAAAGGTGTAGTTATCGATACGAAACTTTTCTCTCGTCCGACTAAAGAAGAGCGTGCAAAACATAAAGACGAACTACGTCTCTTGATGAAGAAATATGGTCGTGACCTGACAGCACTTCGCGGACGTGTTATTGAAAAGCTTGTTACACTTACTGACGGCAAAACATCTTCAGGTGTGAAGCACAAGTTTGGTGATGAGCTGATCTCAAAAGGAATGAAGTTCAATGCGAGAAACATCTCTGAAAACTTGTTCCCTGCAAATAACCCATACCGTGACGAAAGCCAGTATGCAGTTGCTGAAGAGGTAAACCTTATCGGTGATGTATTGACTGACTCATGGAGTGAGGATGCAGAAACAAATGCTCAGATCTCACTTGTTCTGAAAAATTACCTGAACTCACGTAGTGAATTGATGGGGCGTTTCAAACGCGATCGTTTTGCTCTTGAAGTAGGTGATGAACTTCCTGCTGGAATCGTGAAATTGGCGAAAGTATATATCGCTAAGAAACGTAAGCTGAAAGTTGGGGATAAAATGGCGGGTCGTCACGGTAACAAGGGGGTTGTTGCCCGTATTGTACGTGATGAAGACATGCCATTCCTTGAAGACGGAACACCAATGAACATCGTGTTGAACCCACTTGGGGTACCTTCACGTATGAACATCGGTCAGATTTACGAAACAATCCTTGCATG
>DASYHR010000073.1:0-2202 GCA_035998385.1 Dyadobacter sp.
CCTGATTTTATGGCTTCAAGATGTTTTTGTTTGAATAACATATCAATTTTCTAATAAATGTAGATTTAACTTCGTCAAAAGACGGATTCCTGGCAGGATTTTGGCAAAGGTTGGCAAAAAGAAACAAACCTAAGCTATAGCCATGCATATTGAAGCAAAGATAATGCAATGTATTGATGCCTGTAACGCATGTGTTACCGCCTGTAATTATTGTGCAAGTGCCTGCCTTCAGGAATTACAGATGGCTCATCAAACCAAATGTATCAATCTTGATCTGCAATGTGCTGCCGCCTGTGAGGCTGTAGCAAAGCTGATGTCACTTAAAAGTTCCTACACTGCGGAGTTTTGTACCGTATGCGCCAAAATCTGCGATGCGTGTGCCGAAGAATGTGAAAAACATGCACTGATGGGCATGGAACACTGCCGGATATGTGCTGAGGCTTGCAGAAGATGTCAGGCAATTTGTATGGCACTTGCAGCCTGATTTCCGTCTACACATCACGAGCAGACATAGACGCTGCATTGCGCTTATGGTCCATGCGGGTGACGTTGAACTTCGCCCTGTAGTCTTTGGGTGTTAATCCTGCACTTTTCTTGAACAATTGCCGGAAAGATTTAAGATCATTGTAACCGGAATTAAGCATTACTTCCAACACACTTTGATCCGTCTGTTCCAATAACTTTTTGGCAGCCTGAATTCTGGTTTTCTGCAGATATTCAATGGGCGTGATTCCGGTTGCCTGCTTGAAACGCCGAACTACATTCCGTCGGCTGGCGGGAATATCCTGAATCAATTCTTCGATAGTCCTTCCGTCCTTATATTGTTTCTGGATTTGCTGTTGCGCCATATTTACAATACCGTCTCCGTGATTAACGGCGGGTTCGAAAGTCCCGAAATACGTTTGCTGTTCACGATCCATGTCAATGGCGAACATTTTTGCAATACGTGTTGCCATTTCTTTTCCACAATAATTTCCGATCAGATAAAGCATCAGGTGGAAGCTGCTCGTAGCACCACCGCTTGTATAGGTACGACTATCGTCTGTCACCACTGCATCTGCCGTCAGCAACACATGAGGAAATGAGGAAGAGAATGGGATGGTAGCGTTGATATGTGTGGTAGCTCTCTTACCATTCAGTATACCCGTAGCAGCCAAAAGGAATGCTCCGGTACAAAAACTGGCAATCTCCGCACCACGGTTGTATTGCTGGTGTAACCAGGGAATCAGCGCCGTATTTTCACCTATCGCCAATGAGATATCTTCTGCAGAAAACGCAGGAATAAAAATCAGATCCGGCTCCTCTGCTTCTGAAATCGGGCGTACCGGATGTTTACCATACGACAGAATATCGACAGTTGGCGCATACAACCGGATATCGAAAAAGTCGGGTTGACCATCACTTTTATTGAACAAATTTACTGATTCGAATACATCCAGAATTGCGGCAACGCTTAGCATTCTGTGTCTGTTTGTGATTAACAAAGCCAACTGTACCATATAGTAAAATTTTTATTTTGTATAGTGTTTCAACAAGGTCACCACAAGTTAGTATTTTGTCCTGAATCCCCCTCACAGCTGGCTGATTGTAGCATATAAATTTACTGACATCCTGTGTATTTTTGTGATTAAGCTCACCGGCAGGAACCAACACCAATATTTGCGTACCTAACCTTCAAAATAAAATGGATGCTGTTTTTAAAAAATTGAATTTCAAGGCCCATAATCCGGTCCTGATTATGAACGCACCTGATTCATTTGCTTTGAATATCGCGAGCATTGCGGATGAGGCAACCATTGTTACAAATGAGGATCAGATCAAACATACCACGTTTTGTATGATTTTTGTAACAAAACAAACAGAGATCGACGCCACCATTCCGAGCATAATGCCGTTGCTTACCGGCGACGCGATCCTGTGGATGTGTTATCCCAAGGGCACATCAAAACGCTATCAATGCGATTTCAACAGGGATAGCGGCTGGCAGGTAATGGGTCAGTTTGATATGGAGCCCGTCAGGATGGTGGCCATAGACGAAGACTGGAGTGCATTACGCTTTAAAAAGGTGGACTTTATTAAAACAATGAAACGAAATACAGCGGGTGCATTGTCAGAAAAAGGGAAAATCAAATCCAGCCGGAATAGCTGATCAACATATCAATATCTTAAACCAAAAGCGGATCATGAGCAAATTTGAGGAAT
>DASYHR010000296.1:0-6944 GCA_035998385.1 Dyadobacter sp.
GTCAAAATCCTCCTGGATGGAATTCCTATGGTGGATCGCGGAGGAACACGGGAAAGTTTGGGACAAATAGATATTAATACAGTAGAAAGGATTGAAATCGTTGAAGGTCCTATGTCGGTGATATATGGAACCGATGCGCTCGCAGGTGTAATCAATATCATTTCTAAAAAGGGGATCCATAGTGATAATCTGACCGTTACAGCGCGCATACAAGAAGAGACAGTTGGCAAAGAATACAACGCGTTTGCCAAAAATGGATCCCACAATCAAAATATAGGTGTTGTATGGCAACGCAAAGGACTTCAACTGGCTGGCAATTTTACCCGAAACGATTTTGGCGGCTGGCAGGGAAAAGCTACCGGACGGGAAAAAGCCTGGATGCCTAAAAATCAGAATTTGTACACCGCGTCCATTGGTTACAATGCTAACAAATGGAATGTGTGGTACCGGTTCAATGGTACGGATGAAACGATTCAGTTTCTGGGTCCGGTGAATGCGAATAGAGCGGGAGATACAGATTATATATCCAAACGTTGGTTTCATCAGGCTCAGGGCGAATTCAAATTGAATGAAAAACTGAATTTCAACGTGGCACTCTCCTACACCGATTACAGCAGAAGGACCCTAAATACACAGATTGACTTTGATAGCGGCAAACGTACACTTGCTTTGGGCGCATCGCAAGACAAAGCCATATTTACTACCACGTTTTTCCGGGGAACCACGCAATACAAGATTTCTCCTGAACTTGCATTACTTGCCGGAATTGATGTAACCAACAACAACAGTTCCGGAGACCGGATTCTGGGCTCGCCGACGATTAACGAATTTGCTCTTTTCCTTGCTCCCGAAATCCAGGTCATCCCTGCAATCAAATTAAGTCCGGGTTTGAGATTCCTGAAAAACTCAGTGTATGACGCGCCACCTGTGATACCGTCGATCAACGGCAAGGTTATACTAAACAAAAAGCTCGACCTGCGATTTGGTTATGCCCGTGGGTTTCGGTCACCTGCCCTACGCGAGTTGTACTTTAAGTTCAAAGATGCTTCACATGACATTATTGGCAACCCAAATCTGAAAGCTGAATACTCCAACAGCTTTAACACTTCGCTGGCTTTACAGCTGGCCGAAAAAACAGACATCCGACTAATTTCAACTCTTGGCGCGTTTTACAATGTCTTCCATGACCAGATAACCACGGGAATAACACCCGGCGATGCATCAGTATCAACTTATTTCAACCTCAATCTTTTCAAAACGAAAGGTTTGACCCTGGAAAACAGGTTGTACTGGAAAAATATAACTGCGACAGTAGGTGGATCTTATATCGGTCGTTATAACCGGCTATCAGAAAGCCATGAGGCGCTTGGTAGCTTGCCACAATTTACCTGGGCTCCGGAGATCAACACAAACATTCTGTACACATTCACGAGATTGAAGGGGACAGTTAATTTCTTTTACAAGTACACCGGAAAGCGCCCGAGCTATCAGACAATTACACTACCTGGCAATGAAGTCGTAGCCAGGCTTGCAGAAATGGACGCCTACCACATGGCGGATCTGACATTTACAAAAACCATTTCAAAATATGTGAATCTGATCGGCGGGGCTAAAAACCTTTTCAATATCACTGACATAATGAGTACAGCCCAGGGAACAGGCGCACACGATCCTGGCAATTCTGTACCTACCTCATATGGCCGCTCCTACTTTCTGGGACTCAATATCCAATGGTCTAAAAACTAGCAAATACCTTTTAAACAAATAAAACAATGATGAACAAATTATCTAAATATCTACTAATCATCGCGTTGCTGTTATCATTCAATGCCTGTAATGACGACGAACCACCTCTTCCTGATAATACGGCAGGTTTTGAAAGTAAAGAACTTGGTTTTGATAACACAAAAAATGAAGTTGAAATAAAAATAACACTTAGCCGTGCAGAAACTGCAGCAACTGCTATTAAAGTGGATCTGACGCCCACTAAGCTTGTTTATGGAACAGACTTCACCACTGAACCTGCAGCAACTGCCAATAGCATTAACGTGAGCATTCCTGCCGGTCAAACTTCTGCCGTCATCAAAGTGAAGAAAACAATCGGAATCACACTTAACGGAGATGAAAACATAGGACTAAAAATCGCTTCAGTAGCCACTCCGGCGCTAGCAGGGGCAAATACTGATTTGAAGTTATCCTTTTCAGCTATCACCTCTACAGGTTCCAATGTCACACTAAATGGCAAAGTTGGAGATGTCGTGTATGCTAATTCTGTTTATTTCGACTTGAGCGGAAATAATCAAATTGGTGTTGATCGTAAGAGCTGGAATTTAGGATTTTACGGTGGTGCAGATTTCAGAGTTATCCTGAATCCTGCATACCAATCAACTGTAAAAGCCACTTCTAAAACGGACATTTCCACTGTAAGTCTTGCAGATTCTGTTGGCATTACTCTGAACCACAATGTAGAAGATCTGACAACTGTTTCACTTGCTGATGACTGGACTGGAGATATAACCAAAACAGCCATTGCTGCAATTTCCGCAACTGATTCAGAAAATAAAGTTTACGTGTACTCATTTGAAGGAAATAAGTCTGCAGACAAGTGGTTTAAAATTAAAATTACACGTAGCGGAACAGGATACAAAGTGCAGTACGCCAGACTTGGATCAAGCACAATCAAAACACTGGATGTTGCTAAAAATGCTGATTTCAATTTTGTATTCGCATCTCTCGAAACAGACAAAGTAGTGTCAGTTGAGCCACGTACCAGGAGCTGGGATTTTTCGTGGAGCTACAGTACTTACAACTCGGGCCTTAATACACCTTACTGGATTCAGGATTATGTAGCAATTAACAAGCTGGGAGGCGTATCTGGTGCTCAAATCATGAATACAACTGTATCCTACGCAGATTTCAAAGAGGCAAATATTGCTGCAGTTACCTGGTCTACCGCTTCTGACGTCATTGGTACCAAGTGGCGCGGAACCGCTGCTCCCGGTAGCACAACTCCCGCAGGCGTACGTACAGACCGATTCTACGTAATCAAAGACGGTGCAGGCAATGTGTACAAGCTGCAATTCCTGAGCTACACGAATACCGACGGCGGAGAAAGAGGCAAACCTACATTGAAGTACGAGCTTGTTAAAAAAGGAGCTTAACCCTTTTCATATAATTGAGGCAGAGAGAGGCAATCTGCTTCTCTCTGCTCATTTAAAATCCAATCAAAATGCTAATACAAATCATACTGGGTTCAATGCTTTCAATAGCAACACCCCCGGAAGGAATCAGCCCTATATCAATGACAGGCGCAGAAACTGTCTCAACTTCCAAAGCGGAGATTGTTGTGGTTAAAGACCTCAATGCAAATACAAAGCCTTATGTTTATTTCAGCTTAGTAAACGGTAAAGACACGCCGGCTGAGAATGCGAAAACTACCAAATGGGACCTTGCATTCAGCAAAACGACAATTGCAGTCAATGGGGGTACAAGCGGACCGGGTCAGGGCGGTGCGTTAGTACTTGAAAAACCATTTGATCAGGTAACAGAAGCGCCGCAGGATGGCTATAAAACAGACGGAGAAAGCGGAAGCGCTATACCGGGCGGCAGCGGGAACTCGTGGTACAAATATGATATGAGCGTTCACGCCATACTACCTATTGTTGGCAGAACCATTGTTGTGAAAACAGCGGAAGGGAAATTTGCCAAGGTAGAAATCATTAGTTATTACAAAGGCGCTCCGGAAGATGTGCCGACTGAAGAATCCAGTTACTTCACATTCCGTTACAGTCTGGCTGACGAAAACGGGAAGTTTTAATACAAAACCACAAAGTCTGATTGCAAAGGAGGTCTTTGTGGTTTCCAATAGCTCTTACTTTTCCAACGATTGTTTCAGATTTCTGAGTGCCTGCTCAAAATCTAATGTCACTAATTGTGGCATTACCAAAGTCGCTATGATGTAAAGGATAATCAATCCAACAATGAATCCCACCAGCCTTTTCAGCGTAAATAAGGATTGATGCAAGTAGGTGAATTTATATTTCACTTCATCGATATCCTCAATCAATGCGGTGTTAAGCATACCGGCCTTTTCCAGGACACGTATAGAAGCGGCATTTTCAACATTGACGAAGGCAATCACTCTTTTGATACCCAGACCGTCATAGGCAAACCGGATTAAACCTTTCGTCACTTCGGTAGCAATACCCTGCCCCCAATATTCTTCTCTGATCCTGTAGCCTATCTCAATTTCCTGTCCGATCTGGTCGAGCTTGGCTGCCCCGATAACTTCACCATTATGACGGTCTTTAATGAAATATCTTCCTAAAATTTCATCCTCTGCATTGTCTTCCACAATACACCGGAACATTTCGTCAGACTCCCTTCTGCTCAATGCATAACCCGTGACGTATTTCATTACATTTTGATTACAGCTGATGCTGTAATACAGCGACTGATCTCCATCGGCCATTTTCACCAAAACAAACCGCTTTGTACGTAGAAGATTTGAGCTCATGCAAACCAAGTTACAAGCAGTTTCGGAAAAATGAAAACATATCGTCAATTTCTAATACATGACTATTTTTCAATATACGTTTATAAAGAAGGGGCAAGCCAAACGGTCTGCCCCTTACATGACACATTTACTTCAACGCTACTTATAAAATATAAAAACGTGATGGCGCCATTGCCGATGGCATATCGTGTTTCTCACGCATCATCTGTTTCAGATCTCTCTCAATATTCCTGGAAATAGATAATACAGGAGTATCGGTTGGTTTGTTTTCGAATGGATCCTGAAGATGAATTGCCATCTTTTCAATCAGGAAGAAACAAGCTGTAATCACAACCAAAACAGGCACCATCAGAAAGCCAAACAACTCCACAAGACCAAATGGCAGCAACAGAATAAAGAAATGGAGCGCCAGGTGAATATACAAGCTGTATGTCGAAGGGAACACCGTATTCTTGATCCGTTCACATTTACCCATGTGATCGCACAACCGTGTGAGCGTGCTGTCAATTTCTACCTGTTGATAAGAATTAACCCAACCCTGCTTTAATGCATTATTGAGATCTCTCGCATGCAGTTGTAATAAGCCGATGTGTTTGTTGTCAAACTCATCCACAAATTCAGCCTCTTCTGCTGAAACATATTTACGAACCAGCGGCATCGGATCATTTTTACGAAGCCCTTTACCCAAAGCATAACACCAGGCTATTTGTCTTTTAATCATCCTGTGCTTAAACGGCGTGATCGCGTCGTCATCATAGGGGTCATTCATCAGAGAAAGTATCTGCCTTGCCAGGGTACGCGAGTCGTTTACAATAGCGCCCCATACTATACGTGCCTCCCACCAGCGGTCGTAGGCCTGGTTACTACGGAATGCCAGCAGTAAAGAGATGATTGTTCCCAATACTGTGTGAATGGTCATGGGAATGGATATACTGGTGATATGAAAGTTCTGATAGATGATTTCAATAGCAATCCCATATATCGCAACAAACAGCACCTCATATTTGATCTTTCCAAATATGTAACCGATCGGAATATTCTTTTTTAACAACATAGTGTAATTTCTTTAAGTGTAATCCGAAGCAGCTTCATCGGCACGCGTGACTTACCCGGCATCCGACATCACTGATTCCCCAATTGCATCGGTATTGATCAGATGCATACCACATTTTTTAATCACCGGCATCGCATCAATACTGCTTTTGCTCAGCTTCGGTACGCCGTAGCTTTCTGAATACGCGATATTTTCCGCATCATTGTAGTCCAGGAAATTTTTGAACCCTGCCAATTTACTTCCGTAGAAAAACTCTGTTTTAACGCTTACCAAATGGGGATATACACTTTTCAGTATCTGGACCTGTTTGTTAAACTCATCAGACACAAACTCGTATTCTTTTTTTCTGTAATTTGAAAAAAGCAAATCCTGAATATCGTCCGCTACGTGGAACAGGTGAGTAAAAACAAATCTTATATCTGTTTTGTCATTTCTTAGGATTGTCTCTGCTACCTGAATCGACTCGTTACTAAAATCACTCGGAATTACTATCGTCTTCATAATCCTACTGTTTTGATTAACAATGCATTTGCATCAATAAATTGACAATACAATGTTACAGCAGGGACATTAGTACCAGCTAAAAGAAGAATTATAATACGATAAGTGAGTTATTAGAATGGAATAAGAAAATTAGAATAAACTAAGAGATCTAACGACTTATAGGAAGATAAGTGACAAAATGAGTGCCCACTCCCACTACACTATCGACAGAAATACTGCCCTGATGCATTTTTATAATATTATTTGTAAGTGGAAGTCCTATACCGTGCCCTTTGTAGCGATCTGTATTGGATGCCCGGAAGAAAGGAACAAAGATCTGAGCTATTTCTCTGTTGGGAATACCAATTCCCTGGTCGATCACTTCGACCACCACATGAGCACCCTGATTCCTTATAATTACCGACACAGGTTTGTTGTCGGAATACTTACAACTATTGAGAACGATATTGGTGAATGCTGCGGTTAGCAGAGCCTCATTGCCGTTTACTTCCAGCTTACTTTCGTCGTCGGGTAAATCGTCAAAGTTGATGGCAACGTTGTTGGTGGGCAGGATCTGGTCGATGCTGTTTTTGACAGAAAATATGAGTTCGTCGATACGAAGTTTTTCCCACTGTTCTCTTTTCCCGTCAAAGCCGGTCTGAGCAAGATTCAGCATACTGTTTGTGAGATGCTCCAGTTTTTCAACTTCTTTGAATATAACCTGAAAGGCTTCCTTCGCTTCGGACGACAACTCCAGGGAAGACAAACCCAATTGCGCTTCGCCACTGATTATAGTAAGCGGAGTTCGAAATTCGTGACTGGCATTACTCACAAAGTTGTTTTGCATTTCAAAAGTAATCTCCAAACGATCAAGCATGTCGTTAAAGGTTT
>DASYHR010000455.1:0-1827 GCA_035998385.1 Dyadobacter sp.
ACAAAGTGATTCCCCCAAACCGTCATATCATTAAAAATATTTATTTATCCTTTTTTTATGGTGCTAAAATTGGGGTTCTGGGTCTGAACGGATCAGGTAAGTCAACCCTCCTGCGAGTCATTGCCGGAATAGATAAAGATATTCAGGGTGAGGTAGTTTTCTCTTCCGGTTACTCTGTTGGCATGCTTGAACAGGAACCAAAACTGGACGCTTCGAAGACTGTCAGAGAGGTTGTAGAAGAAGGTGTACAAGAGATAGTAGACTTACTGAAAGAATTTGATCAAATCAACGAAGCCTTTGGCGAAGAAGATGCTGATTTTGACAAATTATTGACAAGACAAGGAGAGGTTCAGGAAAAACTGGATGCCATGGATGCATGGAACCTGGATAACCGCCTGGAAATCGCCATGGATGCGTTGAGATGCCCTCCTTCTGAAACATCAATTTCGACCCTTTCCGGTGGAGAAAAACGCCGCGTTGCGTTGTGCCGTTTACTACTTCGTCAGCCTGATGTACTCCTTCTGGATGAGCCAACCAACCACCTTGATGCAGAGTCTGTATTATGGCTGGAAGAGCATTTGAGACAATACAAAGGCACAGTTATCGCTGTAACCCACGACCGCTATTTCCTTGATAACGTAGCAGGCTGGATTCTGGAGCTTGACCGCGGCGAAGGTATTCCATGGAAAGGCAATTATTCTTCGTGGCTGGAACAGAAACAGGAACGCCTGAAGAAAGAAGAAAAGACGGAATCGAAACGTCAGAAAACTTTACAGCGTGAGCTTGAATGGGTACGTATGGGCGCAAAAGGTCGTCAGGCGAAATCCAAAGCGCGTTTGGGAGCTTACGAGAAACTACTTGGTGAAGAGGGCAGAGAAAAAGAAGACAAATTGGAGCTGTTTATCCCGGCCGGACCACGTCTTGGAAACAAGGTAATTGAAGCGCACGGCGTTTCTATGGGATTTGGCGATAAGCTGCTTTATGAAAACCTCAATTTTGCTTTACCGCCTAATGGTATTGTCGGTATTATCGGACCAAACGGTGCTGGTAAAACGACACTTTTCAAACTCATTACCGGTCAAATCAAACCTATCAGCGGGCATTTCGATGTTGGAGATACTGTACAGTGGGCTTACGTGGATCAGGAACACGATAATCTGGATCCGAATAAAACGGTATATCAAAGTGTAGCTGACGGAAATGAATGGATCATGCTTGGTGGCAAACAATCCAACGCACGTGCCTATGTAAGTCGCTTCAACTTTGGTGGTGGTGATCAGGAAAAGAAAGTAGGAACACTTTCGGGTGGAGAAAGAAACCGCGTACATTTGGCGATGACGCTAAAAGAAGGCGGAAACCTGCTGTTGCTCGATGAGCCTACCAATGACCTGGACGTAAACACGTTACGTGCTTTAGAAGAAGGTCTTGAAAACTTCGCAGGCTGTGCTGTAATCATCAGTCACGATCGCTGGTTCCTCGACCGCGTAGCGACGCACATCCTGGCATTCGAAGGTGACTCGCAAGTATACTGGTTTGAAGGTAACTTCTCGGAATACGAAGAAAACCGCAAAAAACGCCTTGGTGGCGATGCGACACCTAAGCGGATTAAGTATAAGAAGCTGGTTTAGTTCAGTCTAAAGTAATAATGGCGCTTGAAATGCTTTCGAAAAAGGAGTGTTTTGAGCGCTGTTTTTCGCGTTAAGCATAGTGAACCTAAATCTGTCACTCCCATAGTGAAGTAACTTAATTAAACAGTTTAGTTTTACAGCCCTATCATGATACAGCAAAGAATAGATGAAAGGATGTTGCAAGTTATCGTTAATATTC
>DASYHR010000077.1:0-3607 GCA_035998385.1 Dyadobacter sp.
GGAATATACCACATTCGGCACATAGCCATCACGCTCTGTCTGACTGGGTATGAGAAGTGGCTGATCCAGCCGACCAATTTCGATTTGCGGATTTTCCAGCTCAAAAAGTGAAGCCCCAAGTACATATTCTCTCATTGCCCCTACCCCATGCGTGATCACAAGCCAACCAGCATCCGTCTCAATCGGCGAACCACAGTTCCCGATCTGAACGAATTCCCAGGGGTATTTGGGACTTTGAATAAGAGTTGCTTCGCGCCAGATGCTGATGTTGTCAGAATAAGCAATGTAGTTATTGACCCCGTCAATCCGGCAAAGCATAGCATACCTACCATTTATTTTACGGGGAAACAGGGCCATTCCTTTGTTCTGAGCTATTTCACCATGTATTGGTAGTACCTTAAAATGATAGAAATCTCTGGTCATGAGTAGCTTTGGGAGGATGGCCGTACCGTCATACGCTGTATAAGTAGCATAGTAAACCTGCTGTTGGTCATCTCCCGTAAAGCATACGAACCGGGCATCTTCAATACCCCGCTTCTCTGTATCTGCGATCGGGAAGATTACACGTTCCGAAATGTCCGTATCCAGCGAGAAGTCCATCTCGTAATGCGAAGATGCGAGCCACATCATCTCACGTAGAAACAACTCACCATTTCCGAGCATCCCGGGCATGTGCCGTGTTTCGTCCACATAGCGTTTAAGCTCCTCATACGTAAATGTCTCTGTTAATTTCTTGTTGATCTCCGCGTATGCACTTTGGTCGAAGCTATGCATCTCTCCCAATTTTGAAAGAAAGGATTCGCGTCGATAGACATGGTTTCTGACATGCTCCGGTGAGTCCAGCAGACGCCCCGCCGGGTCAACGCTGATGGTATTATTTCCGTCGATGACCGCCGAGCGGAATACGATAGAAGAAATATGACCCTCTCCGGTGGCTCTGAAACTGAGAATGACACGCTTTTCTCCAGGCTCTAAGCGCGACTGATCGGGATCTTCGACGATTGAAGGATTAAAGAATGCAGCCGCCTCAATGGAGTATTCCATTGTAAAATAAGCTCCGATCAATAGTCGCTTGTTCACCTCCAGCTTCTCCACGTCCAGCTGCATCAGCTCAAACAGGCGCGAGAGTTTTTTAAAATGCCGTTCGAAAACTTTTAGAATGTTACGGTGCCGTCTGGCATACTTTCGTAAAATGTAGTTCAACTCTTCCATCTGAGCCTTTTCAGAAAGGCCAAGGACCATCGTTATAAGCTGTATCCCTCTCTCGTCGTTACTATAAAAGAATCGCGCTATTACGCGGCTTGAGTCAGGCTCGAAGGTTATATCTTTTCTTGTGATACGCATATCTAATGTAATCTGCAGTTTATAAGTGTCGCATCCAGTTCGTCAGAACCAATTCTCCCTCAGATCTACATATCTGTTACAGAGAGTTTCTGATCCTGAACAAACACGGACAATGCAGGTTAACTTCGCCCATATTTGAGCCATGTAAGCGTTTTGTCTGCAGGCAAATATCAGCTTAAAAGGTATCAATATGTTATATATATTGTGTCATATGTTGCACGATTCACTGATTTCGCTATACCGGATCCACTTGCGGGCAATCCGGATTTTGGCGGGATTGAAAAGGCACAATCCTGAACAAATACAAAACTACCACTTTTCCAACCCTAGCAGCTTTTTACCGAGCGGACTAAGCTCAGCTATCGGATGCTGCTTTTCCCTTTCCAACGGATCTCCCGGAAATGCAAAGCCTTCGGGCGAGAGTTTGTTCTTCCAGGAAGAGATTCGCCACGCGCGCATTTGTTCATTTTCCTCATCCGCTGGCAACATGGATATATATTGCGCAATTCTTACCTTACCATCACTGTTATTGGCCCTTATACCGTGCGGTTGGCAACTATGGAAAATCAGCAGGTCACCTGCTTTCAATTTTACCTTTTCGGTTTCAAAGCCTGTAGTATCGGGTTTAAACCTGTTGCGATCAGCAGGCTGGGATAATTTCCAGGTATCGTAGGTTCTGAAAAGTTCAGGAATACATTGAAATCCGCCCATCATTTCATCCTCCTGATCTGCAAGTGCCAGCACACCCTGCACGTTTTGCGGCTTTGTTTCCGGATCGTAGTCCCAATGAATAAATCCTTTGTACTCGAAGCCGGGACGAATCGGGAAATTCAAATTAGCCCGGTCGATTGTTACCCAGAGTTTTTCTGTACCCCAAATGTCGGCAAATGCCTGATGAACTTTCGGATACTGCCTGTTGTCCCACATGTGCTGATGGTTGTATATTTCCACCATGCCCGTATTGTTAAGCTCACTCATTTTCATTTCCTGCGTGGCGCGGTACCATGTCTCCGGTTTCAGAGGATCTTTATTTTCGAATTTCCATAATGTATCCGCCATTTGTCGGGCTTGTTGTTCGGGAACGGCATTGCGGATGATCACATAACCATTCTTTTTCCAAAATTCCCAATCCTCCTCAGTAAGCACACGCAAAGGCTCATTATTTTTCCTTTCATTCAGTTTGATCCGGCTGCTCGTGGCCGTGGAAGGATTTCCGGGAATCTCTGTATGAGCCATATTTAGTCCGTCAACTTGTACATTTTCCATATCTGAACAGTTATATTTTTTATCAAAATTAACCTACATAAGATAGTAAGGCTTTATCTGCTGTGACCAATACTTGCTCTCCATTGACAAGTTTTGTAATTTCAATGTATCCCGATGTTAAACACAGAGCTATATGCAGATTGTAAAAGAAAAGGTGGAAGTACCTGAGGGAAAATCATACAAATGGTTCAAGCCAAGTCTGAAGCATTATTTTTATTGGCACTACCATCCGGAAATTGAGTTGGTGTATGTAGAAGCCATATCCGGAATCAGGCATGTTGGCAAACATGTATCCAGCTACGTGGCTTGCGATCTGATTCTGATTGGCTCAAATATCCCCCATTTAAATTTTGATTATGGTCTGCAGACAGAGTACAAACAAATAGTGGTACAATTCAGGGAAGACTTTCAGGCGCAGGTGTTACAGCATGTTCCCGAACTCACGCCCATTGCAGCACTTTTCGGGAGAGCACATTTCGGACTTTCGTTTTATGGAGAAACAAGGCAGACCGTAATTGCTAAATTAAGAGCCATGGAGGGAATGGATGATTTTAACAACTACATTGAAATGCTAAGCATCCTTAAAATACTGGCAGAATCGACTGAATTTCAGGAATTGAACAGGGAGGATACCAGCGTAAAATCGTACCTGAGCGACAAGGTGAGAATGACCGTGGTTTATAATTACATTCACGACCACTATCATGACAATCCTGATGTGAATCAGATTGCCGAGCGGGTGCATCTCAGCACGGCTGCATTCTGCCGTTATTTCAAAAAGCAAACAGATATGACCTTCACGGATTTTATCAACCAATATCGGATCAGTCAGGCCAAAACACTTCTGCTCAACGATACTAGCATTTCAGAAGTATGCTTCAGTGTGGGTATATCAAGTATCAGTTATTTCAACAAACTATTCAAACGACTCACAGGCGAAACTCCGACCTCATTTAAAAATCGCTATCGGCACACGACAAATGCACTTGGGGTCAAA
>DASYHR010000522.1:0-2799 GCA_035998385.1 Dyadobacter sp.
AATGCCATGGACTTATCAAGCTGGTCATTTTCGAGTAATACCACGCCCCAGCCATTTTGGGCATTCACGTTTTCAGCGTTAAGTGCCACCGCTTTTTTGAAGACGTCATATCCCTTTTTGAACATATCAAAATGAAGTAGCAGATTCCCGTAATTGCTCCACATTTTATCATAAGTTTGTTCATATTGGAGTGCTTTGGCGAGGAATTGCCCTGCATCCGAATACTTTTTCTGATCAATCATGATACTACTCATACCAGCCAGCGCTTCGTAGCGCGTACCATCCAGACGAATCGCCTTTGAAAAATCCTGCTGCGCGTCGTTACTCTTGTTCAGATAATACGATGCAAAGCCGCGGGTCACGAACAAATCAGCATGAAACTTATTGTTCTCGTCCAAAGCGCTTTCAGCCTTTTTGAAGTCCTTCAGTGCCAGCTCATATTTACCCATCCCGTAATAGGCCACAGCCCTACCCAGATACGCAGGCAAATAACTGGTATCTTTCTTCAAAACCCTGTCAAACTGATTAAAGGCAAACTGATATTCATGCCTCGACAAATGAACGTTCCCTATCCCTGAGAGTAAAGCCGGAGTTTCACGTTTCATCGTAGAGGCAAGCCTGTAATAACGTAGCGCCTCATTGATATTATTCAATCCATAATTGGCATGTGCCATACCAAGATAGGCATCTCCCCGAAATGTTCTTTCACTCGTTTCCAGATACTTCTCAAAAACGGCTCTGGCCTCGGAAAACTGATTGGTTGATAGTAAGGCATTGGCATAACGGATCATTGCTTTTGAATGCTTGCGTGCTACTTTTTCAAAATCCTTGACCGCTTTTTTTTCGTTTCCGTTTTTCATGAGCATGTCCCCACGCTGTAAACGGTAAGCCATCACCTCATCTTTCTGCCTGATTGCGGCAGTCATTTCATTTACTCCTTCAGCAAGATTCCCGTTGAATTTGTGAATCATCCCGAGATTGTAATTCCACTTTCCACCCGGATGTTTTCCCGACGAAGCATTTGCAAAGTTGCCAGCCTCGGCGTACTGTTTTTGTTTGGCATAAGCAACCAGCATATTCAACCTTGCTCCAGCCAGCGTGGATGAAGCAAAATCGTTTCTGGCAGCGGAATAGCGCCGGGATAACAAGTTAAAGAGACCTCTGTTATATTGAAGTTGCGGATCCGCTTCGGAAAGGCCTAGGCTTTCCATGATGTGTAACGCTTTGGAATAATTTCCTGAAAGTGCCAGCAAAACTGCCTCGTTGTTCATTCGCTGAACCGAATCTTCGACAGAATAAGCTTCTTTATTAAATTTGAGGTAAGCCGCCTGAAGCTTGTGAAGTGAACGCTGATAGTTTTCATCTTTCAGCAATTGCGCATCATTTTCTTCGAATGACCGGTTAAACACGGGCAGTAATTCTTTCAGCAACCTCTGACATTCTCCAAAATCCTGAGCTGTTACTTTCTGGCAATAAATAGCAGAAAGCAACAACAATAGCATTAAAGGACGAAATTTGTAACTGCGAATTACCATATCTAATCTTGCTCCTGAAACACTAACTTACTTCAAATCAGTTTAAAAACCAATTTTGAGTTATTTAGCGGAGCTCCACTTCACTGTACCATACAAATTCGAAATATAAACTTTCCAAGGTTACAGTTTTCGCAGCTTTACGTTTCTAAACCAAACTGTACTTCCCCAGTCCTGCAAACCAATGCGACCTTTGTAAATCCCCTTACCAATCGGAGCTTTTGACAGCCCACTTTCTGCCACTTTCTTTTTCCAATCTGCCCCTGAAAGGTCATGTTCCTGTACAATAAATCCGTTCAGTGTAACTGTCAGTTTATTTTTCTTCATGATAAAATGAAGCTGATTCCATTCGCCGACAGGATTGATCTCTCTCAGGCGCGCATTTGCAATACCGAAGAAATCGCCCGCCCGATGCGTGTTGTCTTTTGCGCCTTCGTAGATTGTATTGTCGATCACTTGCAGCTCCAGACCCGTACTATGCATTTTCGGATTTTGAGCAGATTCACTCACAAAAAAGAAAATTCCGCTATTGGCATATTTGCTGACTTTCCAGTCGGCCTTAAACTCAAAGTCGCCGGATATTTCCTCATCCGTAACAATGTCGCCTCCGTTTTTTGCCTTGTTGCCTGCACGTTCGGGCACATCAAGCTTCAACGCTCCCTGTTCTATTTTCCAGGCTGACCCTGTTTCTTTTCCTCCGTATGCATGCCATCCCTTCAAATCTTTCCCTGTAAAGAGTAACTTCCACCCTTCCTGTTTTTCTTTCGGAGAAAGCGTGTTAGCAGGCTGTGCTGCCAGACTTCCTCCGATCAGAAGAAGATAAATAAACGACATCAGAGATTTAAACATAGCTATTTGAGGGTTTAAGAAACAGGATCATTAATTACTTCTAGTTGTCTTTTTGAATCACAGCATTACTACCAAGATACATTCGCTCGCCCAGAACATAGAGCGTAAGATCGTGGTCAGAAATATTCTGGATTACTACGGCATCCCGGTTTACTTCTACATGAAGCAGTGCCTGCTGAAAGCCTATACGGAAACTGAAAGAACTCCATTCAGAAGGTAAATAAGGATTCAGATGTAAGAACCCGTCTTTAACCCGCTGACCCGCAAAGCCTTTCACCACGCTCATCCAGGTACCAGCCATGGATGTGATGTGAAGTCCGTCTTCGGTGTCATTGTTATAGTCATCCAAATCCAGTCTCGCCGTTCTGACATACATTTCGTAAGCCTTTTCTTTCATTCCCAATTGCGCAGCCAATAT
>DASYHR010000525.1:0-1750 GCA_035998385.1 Dyadobacter sp.
CAACCTTCCCGTCTGCGGCGATTGGTTGGCAACTGTCTGAGGAGAATTTTTTGAAGTCGGTCAATCAGATATCCGATCTTAAGTTGCGTTTCAGCGCAGGTGTGGCTGGTAACAACAACAATATCAGCGCTTACGAAAGCAACATGACGCTAAGCGATCCTACTTTTTA
Organism: Dyadobacter sp.; assembly: GCA_035998385.1. Lineage (GTDB taxonomy): Bacteria > Bacteroidota > Bacteroidia > Cytophagales > Spirosomataceae > Dyadobacter. The sequence goes on from DASYHR010000525.1 coordinate 170, forward strand.
TGATTTCGGAGGTAACACAGCGCTGGGTTACGGTCCAAGCCGCCTGGCCAATCCGAATCTGACATGGGAACGTACCACAGAATTTGACCTTGGACTGGACTACGGATTTTTTCGCAATCGGATTACCGGTACCATCGATGTGTACAACAAGCTGTCAAACGGCGTATTGATGAACCGTAATATTCCGGTCGAAACAGGTTGGGCTTCTATAAAGGATAATGTGGGTTCGGTCCGTAACAGAGGTATTGAATTCTCAATCAGAACCTTAAATGTGAGGAGCGGAGATTTTAGCTGGACTACGTCTCTGAACTTCGCAAGAAATAAAAACTCTATTATAAATTTATTGGATAAAAAAGAAGATCTGGTGGGAAACTGGTGGTTTATCGGGCAGCCGATCAACGTCAACTACACATATGTATTTGATGGAATATGGCAGGAAAGTGAACGCGCTGAAGCAATTAAATATGGTCAGCTTCCTGGTCAGGCAAAAGTACAGGATATCAATGGGGATGGTAAAATCAGCAGCACGGACGATCGTCGCATCATTGGTCAAAATGATCCGAAATGGACAGGCGGTTTTTCTACGCAGTTGACTTACAAAAACTTTGACCTTTCGGCTTCGCTGTTCGCGCGTCAGGGAATGCAGGTGTATAGTGCTTTCCATAGTGTGTTTACTGCCTATAATGATCGGGGCACGAACAAGATCAACAACGATTACTATATGGCGGCCAATAAGGTGACGCCAACAAGAAGTTCCAATACCTATCCGATGCCCAATAATATAGGGCCTTACTGGTCTGGAGTGAATGGAGTAGGTTTTTACAAGGATGTATCCTTTGTGAAGATTCAGAATATATCACTGGGTTACAATCTGCCGTCCGCCGCGCTGAAAAAAGTGGGCATCAAAGACTTGCGCGTTTATGCCAATGTGCTGAATCCTTTTGTATGGACCAAATTCGACGGTTTCGATCCTGAGTCTGCCAGTGGCATCGACGCATCGTCAAGAACAGATGTGAGCAACACTACCACGGGTGCAATCAATAACACCGGCCCATCTACAATTACCTATCAGTTCGGTATCAATCTTAAATTTTAAGATAAAATGAAAATATTTAAAATAAGCGCGTTACTGCTCAGTATGTTCCTGATGAGCTCCTGCAATGATTTTCTGAAAGAAGATAATAAATCCAATATCGTTTCAGACCAATACTATGCAACCACCGAGGGTTATGAAAAGCTGGTGAATGCGGCGTATTCATCGCTGCGGTCAGTGTACAGTGCGCCCTGGGTTTTCTGTGCAGGTACGGACATGTATGTGGAAGGCAGAACACAACAACCGGTTGGGTTGAGTGAGTACCAAAACCTGATCGCTGATGATGCTGATGTGTTGTCGTTTTACACCAATCTCTATAAGGGGATTCAGGTGATCAATACTGCAATATACTTCAATGATAACACGGCCGCTTCACCGACATTGGGTGCCAGAAAAGGTGAAATGAAGTTTTTAAGAGCGTATTACTATTTTCTTGCTGTACAGACTTTTGGCGGCGTTGGCATTGTAACGGATCGTTTCACCGAACC
>DASYHR010000547.1:0-7886 GCA_035998385.1 Dyadobacter sp.
AATACCAGAAATTAGCCGTAAAATATGAAATTTACTGTCAGCGAGATTGCACAAATGCTCGATGGAATTATTGTTGGGGATGAAAAAGTTACAATTGATTCTGCTGCGAAAATTGAAGAGGGGCAGCCGGGTTGTATTTCATTTCTCGCCAATGATAAATATGAACCTTATATCTATACCACACAGTCGTCTGCAGTAATTGTCAATAAGAGTTTTGTTCCGAAAAAGGAGCTTTCTGCTACTCTGATCTATGTCGAAAATGCCTACACGGCGTTTACAATACTTTTAGAGGAATATCAAAAACGTCTGGCTGGTATTAAAAGAGGTGTGGAACAACCCAGCTTTTTGGGTGATGGAAGCCAAACCGGCGCCGATATTTATCGCGGAGCCTTTTCTTACATTGGAAAGAATTGTGAAATAGGAGACCGTGTTAAAATTTATCCGCAGGCATACGTCGGTGATAATGTCACGATTGGAAACGATAGCACCATTCATCCGGGCGCGAGGATTTACGATAATTCGGTAATTGGTACCAACTGTACTGTTTTTGCAAATGCGGTGATCGGTAGTGACGGATTCGGCTTTGCACCACAGAGCGACGGAACATATAAAACAATTCCCCAGCTGGGCAATGTAATCCTTGAAGATAACGTAAGTGTAGGTGCGAACGCAACCATAGACTGTGCCACTATGGGATCCACCATTATCAGAAAAGGAGCGAAAGTGGATAATTTGGTACAGATCGCACATAATGTTGAAATAGGTAAAAACACTGTAATCGCTGCACAAGCAGGCGTGTCGGGCTCAACACATATTGGAGAAAATTGTGTGATAGCAGGGCAGGTTGGTATTGTGGGGCATATTTCTGTAGCCAATAAAACAAAGATTGGTGCGCAGAGCGGATTAGGCAAGTCAATCAAAAAGGAGGGATTGTCGCTGTCCGGCTCTCCGGCACGAGACTTGAATGAACACCTGCGGGCAATGGCTCAAACCAGAAAGTTACCTGAACTTGAAGCGCGGCTCAAACAACTGGAAAGTCAGCAACAGGCAGCTGTAATTCAGGATAAAGATTAATACAATTTAGAAAAGGCAGTTAACTGATAATACTTTTGTAAGCGCAATCCCCGTCGCCTTTAAGCAGATAAGGAGCATATATAATGAACGAAAAACAACAAACCATTGCTAAATCGGTATCCGTAACCGGGGTAGGTTTACATACCGGAGTCGTAGCAACGATGACTTTTGTACCTGCACCGGCAAATCACGGTTATAAATTTCAGCGAGTAGACTTACCAGGGCAACCAATTGTGGATGCTGACGTAGACAACGTGGTAGATTTGTCGAGAGGTACTACCATCGAACAGAATGGTGCCCGCATTCATACTGTAGAGCACACACTGGCAGCACTCGTAGGTCTTCAGATTGACAACGTTTTGATCCAGTTGGATGGTCCTGAGCCCCCGATAATGGACGGAAGTTCGATTAAATTCGTCGATGCGCTGATCGATGCCGGTACTGAAGAGCAAAATGCGTATCGTAACTATTTCGAAGTTCCGGAATACGTCCATTATAAAAATCTGGAGACCAGCACTGAAATGGTTGCTTTGCCACTTTCGGACTACAGGCTTACGGTGATGGTCGATTACAATTCGACAGTGATCAGCAGTCAGCACGCATCTCTGAACGATATTACTTTGTTTAAAGATGATATTGCTTCCTGCCGTACTTTTGTGTTCCTGCATGAGCTGGAAGCTTTATACAAACAAAATCTGATCAAAGGCGGGGATGTTACCAATGCTATTGTGATCGTGGATCGCGAAGTAAAGGATGGCGAACTGGATCATTTGTCGCAGTTACTCAACAAACCAAAAGTAAGCGTTGACAAGTCCAACGGTATTCTGAATAATGTAGAGCTACATTATCCTAATGAGATGGCTCGTCATAAGTTGCTGGATCTTATAGGGGATCTCGCATTGATTGGTCGTCCGATTAAGGCACAGATATTAGCAGCACGTCCGGGCCACGCTGCCAACGTAGCATTGGCTAAAAAGATAAAAAAACTGATTAAATCAGGAAAAGGAAACATACCTCAATACGATCCCAACAAAGCCCCCGTTTTTGACATCAATCAGATCGGCGAGCTTTTGGCGCACAGGTACCCGTTCCAGATGATTGATAAAATCATCGCCCTGGACGAAAACAGTGTTGTAGGTGTAAAGAACGTGACAATCAATGAAGAATATTTCGTTGGTCACTTCCCTGGAAATCCTGTAATGCCGGGTGTATTGCAGCTGGAAGCTATGGCTCAGACTGGTGGTATTCTTGTACTGACAAGTGTGCCGGATCCTGATAATTACTGGCCTTACCTGATCGGGATTGATGCCTGCCGTTTTCGCAGGAATGTATTTCCGGGAGATACTGTGATATTTAAATGCGAATTCACCTCCCCGATGAAGAGAGGTATTGTAAAAATGAGTGGCCGGGGTTACGTTGCCGGACAACTTGTATGTGAAGCAGATATGATCGCAAGCCTCGTAAAGAAAAAATGACACAATCATTAGCATATATCCATCCTGACGCCAAGCTGGCTCAGGGTGTAGAAATTGAACCTTTTGCAATGATCCATCATGATGTGGAGATTGGAGAAGGTACCTGGATAGGATCGCATGCCGTGATTAATGCCGGCGCGCGTATCGGGAAAAATTGCCGTATTTATCCTGGCGCAGTGGTTTCTGCAACGCCTCAGGATTTGAAATACAACAATGAATACACACTTACTGTTGTTGGAGACAATACCACGATACGGGAATACGCAACGATAAGCCGGGGAACGGAGGAGCACTGGAAAACAGTGATTGGCTCCGACTGTCTCATTATGGCTTATGCACACGTTGCACACGATTGCCGTGTGGGAAACAGCTGCATCATTGGTAACAATGTACAAATGGCAGGTCACGTACATGTAGGTGACTGGGCTATTATCAGCGCATTAAGTGCCGTACACCAGTTTGTGAAAATCGGATCACACTCTTTTATTTCCGGTGCATCATTGGTAAGAAAAGACGTGCCCCCATTCACTAAGGCTGCAAGGGAACCGATTTCGTACGCCGGTATCAATAGTGTAGGGTTGAGAAGAAGAGGATTCAGCAACGAGAAAATCGTTGAAATTCAGAATATTTATCGTCAGATATACATGCGTGGATTCAACAATGCGGTGGCGCTTGAAAAAGTTGAACTGGAATCGCCACCTTCTGATGAGCGTGACGAAATTGTAAACTTTATCCGTAACTCGGAAAGGGGTATTATGAAAAGCCCGTTCCAATCCAATGGAGGAGGGGAGCCGGAGCTGTAATCTGCCAGCCGATATATCATTGTAACCCGTCATAACGACGGGTTATTTTTTGTACAGCTTTAAAGTACTGACACAGTAGCATTTTCTCTGATCATACCATTTTGCTTTGCTACGGCATTTTGCCCGAACATAATCTTGTTGTTGACACGGCGATAACCAGCCAGTGTTTTGAGCGGTTCAGCACCCTTATTTCCCGTTTTCGGATCAATCGTCGTGAGCACACAACGGGCACAGGGTTTCACAATTTCAAACTCAATATCTCCGATACGTAGCGATGTCCAGTTGTCTTCGGCATGAGGTTCGGTGCCGCTGAGTACAAAGTTTGGTCTGAAACGTTTCATTTCCAGATTGGTATCGACCTTACTGTTCAGATGATCCAATGCTGCCTGAGAGATGATGAGGTAAGGGAAGCCATCAGCAAAGCTCACATTTTCTCCGTTTTTGGCATATGTCGGATCAGCTTTTCGTTCTGTGGATTCAGGCATCATCACAAGCCTGACATCTTTTTCAAGTTGTTCGCTAAGCCACTTATCCGCAGGTGTGCTTACAGTAAGCGCAGGTACCACGTCATCCCAAACTTTTACTGTGATTTCCTGAGGGTTTTCAGGTTGAAGCGGAATTTCTACTGAGCTGTTGTCGGTTCTGGAGTGTAACCTTATCGCGTCGTTTTCCAGACTAACATCAATCAGTGCCATTTTCGTAAATGCCCGCTGCGTCAGGAATACGCCGTTTTCGTCGACGATCATCCAGCGCCTGTCAAACCGTAATCCCCTGGCCTGAACTTCTGCTTCTGTGAGCCTGATACCACCCAGCGACTTCACAGGATATATCCATATCTCAGATAGTGTAATCATTGATTTAGTTGTTTGAAGATGTATTGTATATCTTTTCGCTTTTGAATCCATTTTTCAGGTTCATAACAATAGACAAAGAATTACTGCCGAAACCCGGTACAAATTGTGCCCGTCCATAGCTTACCTCGAATTTGCCAAGTCCAAGCCAGACGCCATATGAGAAGCCGGCTAGTGCACCGCGATCCGAGAGCCTTAACTCCTGCCTTCTGAGGTGATCGTATCCCAGCAATAGTCTGATGCGCCGATGCACTAATATTTCTGAGCCAAGCGAGATGTGGCGGGCCAATTTTTCTGTTAGTCCAACTTTACGGGGAACCTTCAAGCCATTCTGATCATAGGAATAGAATAGTCTGGGATCGTTATAGACCATGTCAAATTTATTGAGATGGTGAATAGTGGCGGAAAATCGTATGGGCATATACAAAGGTTTAAAACTGATACCAAACCTGAGGTCTAGGGGGAGAACGGGATTCGTTCCGGAATAATAATTCTGTCGGAGAAAGCCGATATTCTTTGCGAGGACACCGATCACCAGGTCCTTTTCGGGATGCCTGAAAGTAGCTCCCCAATCCATAGCCAGCCCCCAGGTCGTGTAGGCCTCTATGGACGATGCAACCAATTTGGCAGTAGCGCCCACTGAAAACGGACCTATGTAGTGATGATAACCTGCAGCAATGCTATAATCGGCTGCTCTGAATTCGCCTGTAACATTGCCCGCATCATCTGTTTCTTTCATCGTACCATAGTTCAGGTATTGAATACCTGTAGCCCATGTTCCACCCGTTTTTTTTAACGTCTTTCCATATGCCAGATTCACAAAACGCGTATCTGCGAAATAGGGCATCAGATGAACAGATACATTGTCTGAGATATTGGAGTCAGCTTGTACCGGACTTTGGAAAATCAATGCCGGGTCGTGACCTGCGAATGTGAAATGATGTGAGCCGAGTGCTGTATTTTTTGCCTGAGCGGGTAGTTGCAGGAAATCCAGCCGTGTTCTGCTACCGGCGGGTTGCGCCATCACGATGTTGCTGAAGCCTGACAGGATCAAAACCAAGATTAAGCGGCGCAGTCGGCTCATTAGAATACAATTATTTCCTGATTCAGTAAAAATGACGCTATATTTATAATCAGTTCAAAAGCAAAAGTAACCATATCATACGTAATACATGGAACCGGAATCAGCTGCATTTTCAAAAAAGGAAATATTGGATAGGAAAAATGCGGAGGCTGCATTGGGTGGGGGCGAAAAGAGAATTCAGGCGCAACACAAAAAAGGGAAATTAACCGCCCGGGAACGTCTGGAAATTCTGCTGGATAAGGGTTCTTTTGAGGAAATTGGAAAGTTTGTGATGCATCGGAGCCGGGATTTTGGTTTGGATAAAGAGCATTATCTGGGCGATGGGGTGGTAACCGGCTACGGAAAGATAAACGGGAGATTGACGTATGTTTTTGCTCAGGATTTTACAGTTTTCGGCGGATCTCTCTCGGAAACCCATGCAGAGAAAATTATCAAAATTATGGATCTGGCGATGAAAAATGGCGCGCCGATGATCGGATTGAATGACTCAGGCGGAGCCCGTATACAAGAGGGTGTGCTTTCGCTGGCAGGCTATGCCGATATATTCTATAAAAATACGCTGGCTTCGGGCGTTATCCCACAGATTTCAGCCATCATGGGGCCGTGTGCGGGAGGAGCAGTATATTCTCCGGCCATCACAGATTTTATCCTGATGGTAGAAAATACGAGTTACATGTTTGTAACCGGGCCGAACGTGGTAAAAACGGTAACCCATGAGGACGTAACTTCGGAGGAGCTCGGTGGTGCTATGACGCACGCTGTCAAGTCGGGTGTGACACATTTTGTCTCTGCCAATGAGGTAGAGTGTATTCTGGCTTTAAAGAAGCTATTGAGCTACATTCCGCAGAACTGTGAAGAAGAGCCTCCCCGGACGCCGTACCAGCCCGCCGACGAAAATCGCCCGGCTCTTACTAACCTTATTCCCGAAAACCCTAACCAGCCTTACGATGTCAGACAGGTAATTTCTGAAATAACCGATGTAGATAGCTTTTTCGAAGTTCACACTCATTTTGCCGAGAATATAGTCGTTGGTTTTGCGCGTATCGCGGGAAGAAGTATAGGTGTAGTGGCCAACCAGCCTGCTATACTGGCCGGCGTACTTGATATTAATGCGAGTCAGAAGGCGGCGCGTTTTGTCCGGTTTTGCGATTGCTTCAATATACCATTATTGGTGTTGGAAGATGTGCCTGGTTTTTTGCCGGGAACGGATCAGGAATGGAATGGTATAATCAGTAATGGAGCCAAACTGCTGTACGCGTTTTGCGAAGCAACCGTACCACGGATCACTGTCATTACGCGCAAGGCTTACGGAGGAGCTTATGATGTGATGAACTCCAAACATATAGGAGCAGATATGAACTTCGCCTGGCCTACTGCTGAAATTGCTGTAATGGGGGCGAGCGGTGCGGCAGAAATTATCTTCAAAAAGGAAATAGCAGAAGCAGAGGAGCCGGTAGAAAAACTTCGTGAAAAAGTCGATGAGTATACCCGGAAATTCGCCAACCCTTTTCGCGCAGCGCACAGGGGTTATATTGATGAAGTCATTTATCCGGAACAGACCAGAGCCAAACTCATTCGTGCATTCGAAATGCTGGAAAATAAAGTAGCGACGCTTCCGAAAAAAAAGCACGGTAACATTCCTTTGTAAACGAGACAGCACTGGCTGCAGTGATTTGTGCATCTTGCCAACAGGCTAAGAAAGCAAATGTCCCTGCTCTTACAAAATCAATAAATACCAACGTATTGGGTTTAACAATTCAAGCTAGTTCTTTAAAGTGTCCAATTGACAAGATAGTGTTACTTGTCTTATTACTTAAAATACATCAGACAAATCCACTCTTCAAGCAGCAGACGTTTACAGTTCTGAAGCTATGCTGGTAAAAAATTAACAGACTGGCTGATCTTAGAATTACAGTAGCTTAATGTGTAAAAAGATCGTTTTCGTTAAATAAGTAACTGTTTAATGATATTTTTTCCAAATCGGCATTTTAGTTTCAAATCCAATAACTGCTCAGTGTTAATGGAATTGTAATTAATCGGAGAAATCAGTCAGGGGTTTTGTATGATTCTAAATATTATCCTAATTTCAGGGCTACTTTTTAAGATTTTTTAAATTCCTGTCATACCCAGTAACCGATGAAAGAAAAGGAAAGTACTTCTCCGTCCAGGAGGAACTTTATTAAGGGTTCTCTTGCCGCGATTGCCACAGTCTCCATTGTACCACGTCACGTTTTAGGAAAAGGATTTCTGGCTCCCAGCGATACGCTCACCAAAGCGATTGTTGGAGTAGGTTCTATGGGGCGCGGGCATATTCCCTATGCCGGAACGAAGGTAGTTGCACTTTGTGATGTAGATAAAAAACACCTTCAGACAGCAGTTGGAATGGTGGAAAAAGGAGTAAAAACTTTTTCGGATTACCGCGAATTGATTCAGTTGCCTGAGGTTGATATTGTGCACGTAGCCACTCCGCCTCACTGGCACGGGATCATCGCGGCTGATGCCGCCAGAGCCGGTAAAGATGTGTGGTGCGAGAAACCAATGACGCGTACCATCGGAGAAGGAAAGCGGTTGGTAGAGGCAGTACAGCAGCATGGACGTG
>DASYHR010000079.1:0-3682 GCA_035998385.1 Dyadobacter sp.
TCTGGATGGTGAGTCGAATCCGTATCACCGGATTGATATCTGCACACAGATTATCAAAAAGTTGCTGGAGGAGTACAAAGGCTTTCAGGTTGAGGTGGTTTCTGCTCCGGGCAAGGATGGCGATTTTAGTAATTTTATGCCAAAATTCACAGATTATCAGGCTGTTGTACTCAACTACGACGTGCCGACAGAACGCTGGCCGGATCCATTGAAAAAGTCCTTTGAAAAATATATGTCTGACGGTGGTGGGTTGGTCATCATTCATGCTGCCAACAATTCTTTTCCGGGCTGGGTAGAATTCAATAAGATGATCGGAGTAGGCGGCTGGCGGGATCGTAATGAGAAAAGCGGGCCGTACTGGTACTACAAGGATGGAAAACTGGTGGAAGATAAGAAACCGGGAAGTGCCGGAAGTCACGGAGCCAGGTTGCCTTTTGCTATGAATGTGGTTAATGCCAATCACCCGATCACAAAAGGGTTGCCGCCAGTATGGATGCATCACAATGACGAATTGTATGCCAACCTGCGCGGACCAGGTGAAAATATGACCGTTTTAGCTACATCGAAGTCGCTGAAAGAAAACCACGGTACAGGTTATGACGAACCACAGCTGATGGTGCTTACTTATGGAAAAGGACGCATTTTTCATCAAACCGCCGGTCACGACCCGATTGGTATGAGTTCGGTAGATTTTGGAACATTATTACTCAGAGGAACCGAGTGGGCTGCAACAGGTAAAGTAACCCAAAAAGTCCCTGCTAACTTTCCGACAGCAAACACAGTAACTTACCGCGCAGATATTGCAGAGATGAATCCTGCGCCGGTTAAGAAATAGCAATTAATACAGATTGATATCAGAACTAAAAGGTCTCCGCGAGGAGACCTTTTTTTGTTCTCTTCTCACTATACGATATTATTGTCTTTATTTTATACAATTATATCTATGAAAAATATTTTTATAGATATAATGCTATGAATGTGTTCTGTAGTAAGAAATTCTCATTTATTTGTACTATTTGTACAAATTCTTCTAGTAATACGCTGTCAGGGTAGTATGATATAGTAGCGTCACCCTATTGAAGTGTAATCGACTGCAATTTTTTGCGTCGTTACACGGATATTCTTAAACCTCTTAAACATATTGAAATGAACAAAGGATTTACACCCTTTGCGCGCCAGCTGGTCAAAGCAGGCGTGCTCTCAGCCCTTGCTTTGCCCTTACCTCCGGTTCTGGCATTCACACCGCACATCAGGGCAGTCAACTCAACGCATGGCATCGATCGAACGATCAAGGGAAAAGTCCTTGCAAAAGAAGACAATTCGCCCATTCCCGGCGTGACGGTTGTGATTAAAGGTACTACGAATGGTACGACCACAGATGTTGACGGCCAGTATCAGCTAGAGATCAAGAGCAATCAGGACGTGTTGGTGTTCTCCGCCGTAGGGTATCTCACACAGGAAAGGCAAGCGGGAAATGCCAGCGCAGTGGACATCAGTTTAGCATCGGACCAGAAGACGCTGGATGAGGTGGTTGTTGTCGGATATGGTACGCAAAAGAAAAGGGATCTTACAGGAGCCGTTTCGCAAATCAACACTTCAAGGTTGGACAATGAAAATCCTAATTCAGTCCAGGACATACTCAGGGGAAATGTAGCCGGACTCAATGTAGGTATGTCGCCTTCTGCGAAGGGTGGTGGTAGCTTGTTGGTTCGTGGACGAAATTCTATCAATGCTGCTACAAGTCCGCTATTGGTTCTGGATGGTACCATCTACTATGGCGAATTGTCGGATATCAATCCCAATGATATTGAGACGATTGACGTACTTAAAGATGCAAGTTCAACTGCCGTATTTGGAGCCAAAGCGGCAAGCGGTGTTATTCTGATTACCACCAAAAAAGGAAAAGATGGCAAGACAATTGTCAATATCAACTCCAATGTCGGTATTGGTAATGTGTCGAAGAATCAGCCTGTTTTGGGTCCTGATGAATTTGTAGATTGGAGGAGTGAGGTAATGAAAAATATCAATGCCAATTACAAGCCGCACCAATTCGAAAATCCTGCCAATCTTCCGTCCGATCTTACGCTGGATCAATGGATGAAATATGATGGCTCGACAGGAGATCCTACAACGATATGGCTGCAGCGCCTGGGTATGCAACCTGTTGAAATAGAAAATTACAAAGCCGGAAGAAGTGTAGACTGGTATAGCAAAGTTTTCCAGACCGGTATCCGTCAGGATCATACAGTCAGCCTTTCCGGAAAAAAAGAAGCGGTTTCCTACTACATGTCTTTGGGGTATCTGAACAACGAAGGGATCATTACCGGAGATAAGTTTAAGACGATCCGGGGGCGTGTCAACCTTGAAGGAAAAGTATCCAAGTTTCTTTCTGTTGGAGTTACCACTCAATTCTCAGACCGTGATGAAAGTCAGGTACCGGTAGACTATTCACTCGCCAGAACGCTATCTCCCTGGGGTTCGGAATTCAATGAGGACGGATCCTACAAATGGCGTCCCAATAACGAAGCAAGCGGAGGAAACCATCCGTACTATGCGCGCCAGTTTATTGACAGAATGGCCAAATTTACGACACTGAATGCGACTTTGTACGGGAATGTGAATCTGCCATTTGGTTTCAGCTACCGCCTCAATTATACCCCTCGTTATGAGTTTTATGAACGCTTTAATCACGAATCTTCGAAGCATGCGGAATGGGCTGCTGTAGGAGGAAGGTCCAGTCGTCAAAACAGAAAGACATTCAACTGGCAAGTGGACAATATTCTGAAGTGGAACAAAACATTTGGTCAGCATAACTTTGATGCGACGTTTCTTGCCAATGCAGAGAAATACCAGCGATGGGATGCAACGATGAATAATACCGGTTTGCTGCCGACAGACGTCCTCGGCTACCACGGTATTGGTGGAGGCATCAACCCGATTATATCAAGCAACGATTCTTACAGTACGGGAGACGCGTTGATGGCCCGATTGTTCTACTCGTTTAAAGATCGGTACATGCTGACGGTATCTACTCGTCGTGATGGCTACTCCGCATTCGGTCAGAAAAATCCCCGCGCTACATTCGCATCTGCCGCATTTGGCTGGGTATTTACGGACGAAGCGTTTTTCAAAAGCAGCTGGTTTAATTACGGTAAATTCAGGGTGTCCTGGGGTAGCAATGGAAACAGAGATATCGGATTGTATGAAGCTTTGTCTGATTTAAATACTGGGAAATATCTTCATGTCAAGCCAGACGGGACAGTCTATCTTGTCAATCAGCTCTACGTGAACAGAATGCAGAATGCCAATTTGAAATGGGAAAAAACTGCGTCTTTCAATTTAGGTCTTGATTTTGGTTTGTTCAACAATGTACTGGACGGATCTATTGAAGTCTATAAATCATCTACAACAGACCTATTGGTACAGAGAGCATTACCGGATATCCTTGGTTTTAGCTCTGTTTGGGATAACCTCGGAGAGGTACAGAATAAAGGAATTGAAATCAGTTTGAACTCCGTGAATATGAACAGGGAAAATTTCACCTGGCGTACCACAGCCAACTTCCAGCTAAACAGAAATAAAATTGTCTCATTGTATGGCGATAAGGATGAGAATGGTAGAGAAAAGGACGATGTAGCCAACAGACGGTTTATTGGTCATGCTTTGGATGAAATATGGAACT
>DASYHR010000080.1:0-6289 GCA_035998385.1 Dyadobacter sp.
TGACCGTTGTACTGGGCTTTTTTGTTGAAGCTTTTAAGCCTGCCAATAACTCAGCGATCGCATTTTACTCATCCCCGGAAAATCTTACCAGATCATATGCGCTCAACCGACTGGCTACGAATCTGGGCTTTGGCTTTGGTACCTCTGTAGGCGGTGTACTGGCAGCCATCAACTACAATCTACTTTTTTGGGTGGATGGAGTTGTGTACGCGCTGGCTGGTATACTCATTCTTCTCCTTTTACCGGAAGGCAAACTTCGTGTTGCAACCACCACGGAAGGAGAGCCTTCCTCGCTGGCCAGGTCACCATGGACAGATCCTTTCTTTTTACGTTTCATCGTGATGGTTACGCTTTATATGACAGCCTTTATCATGATATTCAGAATTCTGCCGGTTTTTTGGAAAGAGCAGATGCACATTGGCGAAGCTACAATTGGTGTGCTGATGGCGATGAACGGGATTGTGATCGCTGTATTTGAAATGGTCTTTATTCAGGCTTTAAGAAACAGGCATTCCGATTACCACTACATCATTGCAGGTGTACTTTGTACCGTCTTTGCTTTTTTGTTTCTGCTGATTCCCGGCTTACCAGCGCTTATCGCGGGTATACTCGCAGTTCTGTCATTTACAATCGGTGAGATGCTTACATTACCATACATCAGCACCATTGTTATCAGCAGGGCAAGTGAGCAAAGCAGAGGTAAATACTCTGCAGTTTATTCGCTTTCCTGGGCGGTAGCGCAAGTCGTGGGTCCTGCGTCCGGCGGATTTATTGCTGCCAAATGGGGTTACGACGCCTTATGGGTCAGTTTGATATTTCTTTGTTTGCTGTCTGCTTCAGGTTTTCGTCACCTCTACAGAAAGCGTTTAAGCATAGCCTGATACATAAGACCATCCCGCCAGCCAGAACACGTGCGGGCGGGATGGTTCAACTAAATTTGTCTTTTGAAAAAATCCCAGGCGGCCGAAAAGAAATCCATATCACTTTGAAATTCATGTTTGCCGTTATTGACTTTCAATAAAGTGACTTCCGGCTTACGTTTCTCTTTAAAGGTATACTTGTCAATCGTGATTTGATTAGTGGTGTCGGGGTCGGGCACGGTACTTTTTTTAGGCTGACCTTTATATCCGGCCAGTTTTGCCCAATACTTAAAGGACTGATCGGTAGATTGAACATTTCCAAGTGTTAATCCAGCCGATTTCATTTCACCGCCCTCGTAAGGGTTCACGGGATCAGCCGTGCCGTTGATGATCATCGTGGCCACGGGTTTTTTACTTTCGATGCAATCCATATTTTCTTCTGTAGGCATATTGGCAACCATCGCACAAATAGCCTTGAACGTTTCCGGCATGGTGATGCCCATTTTGTATGCCATCTGGCCCCCTCCCGAAAAACCTGAAGCGAAGACCTTCTTTTTATCGATCCCGTATTTATCTTCAAAATAATTGATCAGTCCCTGGAAAAAAGCCTGCTCGTTAATGTCAATTTTGTTAGCTTCAGCAACGGAATGTTTTCTGCACTCATTCCAGAATGACTTATATCCCTGAGGATACGCCACAATAAACTGATCGCTTTCAGCCCGTTTTTCCAATTCTTGTGCATTCTTCATGAAGTTTGCCGCATTGCCGCCCGAACCGTGGATAGCGAAGACAAGACTTTTGTTTGCTTTCTCTGTCTGCGGCTTGTTAAAGTAAAATACCCGGTAATGATCTCCGATCAAAAGAGAGTCAACTACAGGTTGAGCAATGGATGGCGTGGTTGCTAACAGGAGACTTGCCAGACAAAGTTTTTTAAGCATGGGATCAGGAAGTAATAATAATTTTATACAGTATTGCAGTAAAACTAACAGAAATTGTCTTGTTTTAAGAAGTGGGCTTTAATATTGTGCCCAATCTTTATTCAAATTAAAACTGAAAAGATGGCTGAGGTTAAATTACAATTAGGCGAAAAGGGCAGGGGCGCATTTTACCTTTATGAAGACGAAGAAAAAGCCGGGGAAATGGTGGTAGGGGTTTCCGGTACAACGCTCACCGTGTACCACACAGAAGTCGATCCAAAATTTGAAGGGCGCGGACTGGCTAAACTGATGTTGGATGAGATGGTAGCCTATTCCGGAGCAAACAATCTGAAGGTTATGCCTTTATGTGCTTACGTTCACGCTCAGTTTAAACGACATGCTGAAGATTATAAAGACATCTGGAAACAGTAACCCACTTATTTTGCCATAGGCAGGTAAATAAGGAAATGAGCACCTTCGCCTGGATTACTATGCGCTGTGATGTAACCATGGTGGTTTTGCACTACTTTTTTGCAAAGTGCGAGACCAATTCCAGACCCACTGTACTCGCCTTTTCCATGTAGTCTTTGAAACATTTGGAAAATACGGTCAAGGTGTTTTACATCAAAGCCTATACCATTGTCCATTACAGATATTGCCACATACGTGACGTCCTTCAACAGATAAGGAATACCGGCAAGATCTCCCGGATCGGCTATATGTCCGGTAATCGTGATTTCCGGATGCTGATCAGGGATTTTATATTTAACCGCATTGCTGATCAGGTTTTGCATGAGTTGTACAAGTTGAGACGGGCTTCCTGAAACCGGGGGGATCGTATCAACCCTGATAACCGCCTTCTGCTCAGCGATACCGATTTCCAGGTCAGAAATAATTTGTCTGACCACTTTGTTCAAGTCAACTGCAACGAATTCGGAATCGTCGGTACTGCTGAGTCGTGAATAGGCCAGCAGATCATCTATCATCAGAGACATCCGGTTTGCCGCGTCCTGCATTCTGAACAGCATGTAGGTTCCGTCTTCATCCAGCTGGTCGCTGTACATCGATTGCAATCTTGAGCTGAATGACTGAATTTTTCGCAATGGCTCCTGCATATCGTGGCTTGCTGCATAGGCAAACTGCTGAAGATTATTGTTTGAATTCGTCAGTTCCTGATTTGCGAGATTCAGTTCATTAGTGCGTTGAATAACCCTCAATTCTAATTCGTCTGCCAGACGACGGTACAGCTCCTCACTTTCCCTTACTTTTTGTTCTGCCTCCACGCGGTCTGTTATGTCAAGCAGTATCCCTGAGAGCGATACCGCTTTGTTAGACTTGTCGTAGAGATAACGACCGAGTACTTTTGCCCAATGTATCGTTCCATCTTTCCACACAAACCGCGCCTCATAGTCCAGTTCCCCGGTTTGAGTTGCCCTTGTGTAGGCTTCATTCCTTATCGTAATGTCATCAGGGTGCAAATGTTCTATGAATATTTTTCTTGATAAAGCGTCCGAGACCTCACCGGTGATAATTTTACATAATGTAGAAGAGTAGACAATCTCATTGGTCGCCATATCCACCAGAAATGAGCCTGCGCCAGTACCTTCAATGGTCATCATTGCCTGTTGATCAGCATAAAATGCCCGCTCCTGATTGGCGATAAGGTCGGTGATATCCTGTGCTATTCCGGAAAACCGATACGGAGCGTCGCCGGTAAAATAGGCTTGCCCTTTGCAGTGAAGCCATCGTAAAGTAACACCATCAGCTGCGATTGTCCGAAACTGAATATTATAGGAACCGCCTGACTCTTTTTTCAGAGCTTGCGACACCGACTGCTCCACTTTGACACGATCCTCGGGATGGATTCTTGTCAGAATATTCTCGTAAGAGCTACACGTCTGATTAGGTACCCCGAATAATTCACTGGTCCGTTTATCCCATTCCACCAGATTTGTCTCCAGATTCAGATTCCATGTTCCCAGTTGTGCCGACTGTAGTGCAAAGTTTAAGCGTTGCTCGCTTTCCTCCAGGGCACGCTTGTGCAGCAACTCCTTTGTTACATCCTGCATAGCACCCACCATGCGCACCGCCTTTCCATTTTCATGTATGGTATAGCCGCGATCATGTATGTGTGCATAGGTTCCGTCGGCATATCGGAATCTGTAATCGTCAGTCCAGTGTGAACCTCCGGAATTGATCACTTCATGGATACCATTCACAACTCTTTCCCGGTCATCAGGATGAATTCTGCTATACCAGGACTCTGGTCCGTGTTCCACAGGGGAGTACCCAAATAACACCTCCATTACCTCATTCCACCAAAGTGTATTGTTTACCAAATCCCAATCCCATATCACGTCATGGGTGGCTCTTGCTACGAGCTCAAACCCTTCACTGTCGCGTCTGAAATTGTCATGCATTGTATCGTTATTCATTGTTATTTAGACTTTGAAGCTGGCCAATTCTCGCCTGCAATTCTTTTGGATTTAAGAAATACACTTCGTCTCTCAACTCCTCATGGATTAAATCTGGGAGAGTAAATATGATGATTTACCGCTTATAATTAATAAGATTTGATAAAAATACATCACTACACCATGACACAAATCCCAGAAAATATCCAGAGTTGTTCTGCAAAGCTATTTGCTTTCAGTGTCTTATGCACTTGCTTGCTACTCTTCAGCCATTGTATCCATGCGCCCAAAAGCAAAGTGACCAGTTTGTTCAACGGCAAAGACTTTCATGGATGGGAGGGTGATACACTCAAAACCTGGCATGTCGCAGGTGGTGCTATTGTGGGGGGCTCGTTGGATGATCAGGTTGCACATAATGAGTTTTTAAGCACAAGAAAGACTTACAGAAATTTCAGGCTTAGATTAAAGTTCAAACTTACCGGCTCCGAAGGCTTTATCAATTCGGGCGTTCAGTTTCATAGCAAAAGAATTGTCAATCCTGCGTATGAGATGGTCGGTTACCAGGCTGATTTGGGAGATAAATTTTGGGCAAGTCTTTATGATGAATCCAGAAGAAACAAAACACTTGCCGCTCCCTCGCCCGAGCTGGTAAACAAATTACTTAAACCAGGGGATTGGAATGACTACGAGATAAGAAGTGAAAATGGTCGTATCCGGATATATCTGAATGGTGGGCTTGCCGTCGATTACAGGGAAACGGATAAGCGTATACCACAATCCGGCCTGATTGCCCTTCAGATACATGGAGGTGGAAAGGCACGGGTAGCTTTTATGGACATTTTCATAGAAGAAATGTAGCCTCGCTGAAAACGTAAACCACGACGATCCCTGACATTCAGGCCGTCGAGGTTAAGTGGTTACTCTGCTGTTACCACCTCTTTGATTGATTCTCCGAGCTTTCGGATCATGTCGTAGGAGTGGGCATTGTTTGCAGATTTATCAAATACAATTTCCAGATCTCCCGGCGATGAATCAAGATGGAAAACAGTGCCATCTACAAGTTTGATTTCTTTGTCGATATCATCTTCGTGATCAACAAAAATCCGGTTTGGTTTTATTGATCTGTTAATCATCTGCTGCGTTGCAACGGTTTTAGACTTATCATAATGAGCGGTAAATCGGTACTCACTATCGGTGTCCTTCACCGCTACTTTTAAGTCACCAGATGAGGAGCATGCTACAGACAGGAGCGGCAGAAAAAGGCAAACATTTTTGATCCAACTTTTCATAGCTAATAGATGTTAAACAAGGTACTATGTTATATATGGTAGCGAAGATACCTCAATTTTATTGATACTTCTACTATTTTCTGCAACAGGCATATTTTTAGATATAAAGGCTTAAACCATTAAAACGCTCATCATAATGAAAACTATTTTAAAATATTTGCTGGCAGCGCCGCTTGCTGCGATCGCTGCAGGAAGTAGCACGTATGCAGCACCTGCCATTGAAATATCTTCCCGCGTTATGCAGGAACAGCAAAGGGTTCAGGTTGATATAGATGATCTTCCGGAAAAAGTAAAGTCTTCTGTGGGGCATGATACTGAACTTGCCTGGAGGATTTTGAAGGCGTATCTGGTAACAAATCCGGATAAGTCCACATACTATGATTTATATGTACAGAAGCCGGATGGAGAAACCTGGATGAAAGTAGACAAAGATGGTAAGGTGCTCAACTAATGAACAACTCATCCCGAGGACTTTCACCACAAAACGGGGAACATCTTAGGCAAATATATAAGCTACTAATTAATATATAACTTTGATAATCAATTGGTTGAAATTTATGGCAAAGTTATTTTTGATTTAATTACAGCGGGTAGCAACCCATATGACGAATAATTTCAATCAAACTAAACGGATTATGAAAAAGCTAATAGTATCGGCATTTGCCCTGACTCTTGTATCATTTGCCTCGGTGCAGGCTGGTAACTTCACAACAACTACCAACGTTACCAACACTGAAATCGCTTCTCAGGAAAAGGTGAGTGTGAAAGCGGAAAATCTTCCTGATGGAGTAAAAAATACAATCAAAAGT
>DASYHR010000567.1:0-6212 GCA_035998385.1 Dyadobacter sp.
CCAAAGTGAACACGGCTTCAATAGATTACCTTCCGCAGGTACGTAAAGCTCTTCTGGAAGAACAGGATTTCCAGAAAGCAAATGAGCTGACTAAAAAGATGCAGGGATTGTATACCGAATCCTATATGCCGATGGGTGATATCACAATTGCTCAGGATTTTAAAGGTGCAAAACCGGCGGCCTATTACCGCGACCTCAACATAGCCAGTGCAACCGCTACAACGCGCTTCACCATCAACGGCATAGAATACAAACGCGAGATTATCACCTCTGCACCCGACAATATCATGCTGGTTCGGTTCACTGCCTCTAAGCCCGGACAGTTGAATTTCAAAGTAGCAGCAAGCAGCCAATTGAAATATACAATGGAGGCTTCTCCAACCAAAGAACTGATTCTGAAAGGAAAGGCTCCGGCGCATGTCAATCCGAACTACTACAATCCGAAGGATCAGCAGCCGATTATTTATGAAGATCCGTCCGGCTGCAACGGACCTCGGTTTCAGTTTCGTATGAAGACTGTGAACAAAGGCGGACAGATCGCTACGGATACAAGCGGAATTACCGTAAGCGGCGCAACGGAGGTGTTACTGTATGTATCTGCGGCAACCAGTTTTAACGGTTTTGATAAATGCCCGGATAAAGAAGGAAAAGATGAAAACGCGCTCGCGAAATCCTTCCTGGACAAAGCACTGAAAAAGCCTTATCCCACCCTGCTCAAAGCACATACAGCAGATTATCAAGCCTACTACAACCGGTTGGTACTGGATGTACGTGATACCACAGCCAATAATCCAAACATTAAACTTCCTTCTGACGAACGTTTGCAGCAGTATTCAAAAGGAGACTACGATCCTGGGATTGAAATGCTGTATTACCAGTTTGGCCGCTATTTATTGATCTCCTCATCCCGTCCTGCTCAGTATGGTTTGCCGGCAACACCTCCCGCCAACCTGCAGGGAATCTGGAACAAGGAACTTCGCGCGCCATGGAGCTCTAACTACACGATCAATATTAATACCCAAATGAACTACTGGCCTGCAGAAGTGACCAATCTGTCAGAAATGCACCTGCCTCTTCTGAGCTGGATTAAAGATCTCTCCGAAACAGGTAAAGTGACCGCCAGGGAATTTTACGGAACCAATGGCTGGGTGGCACATCATAATGCAGATATCTGGGGATTATCCAATCCGGTGGGTGATGTAGGCGCAGGTGATCCTCTTTGGGCTAACTGGTATATGGGTGGCAACTGGCTTTGTCAGCATTTGTGGGAGCATTACCGCTATACAGGTGACAAAAAGTTTTTGTCGGGAAAAGCATATCCGGCGATGAAAGAGGCAGCACTTTTCAGTATTGACTGGCTTGTTGAAGACAAAGACGGATACCTTGTAACAGCTCCGTCCACCTCACCGGAAAACCTGTTTTATGATGCCAATGGGAAGCCGGCAGCTGTATCGGTCGCTACTACGATGGACATGTCTATCATCTACGACCTTTTCTCCAATCTGATTGATGCGGGAGAGGTGTTGGGAAATGACGATGCATTCAGAAAATTACTGATTGAAAAACGATCAAAACTGTACCCTTTGAAAGTTGGAAGTAAAGGTCAGTTGTTGGAATGGTATAAAGATTTTCCTGAAACGGATACGCTTCACCGCCATGTATCTCACTTGTTTGGCCTACATCCAGGGCGCCAGATTTCGCCTGCTACGCCTGAGTTTTTCAACGCAGCGAAACGCACACTTGCCATCAGAGGTGATGTGGGAACGGGATGGAGCAAAGGTTGGAAAATTAATTTCTGGGCGAGGCTGTTGGATGGTGATCATGCCTATAAGCTCATTCGCCAGCTGATGCAATATGTGCATGTAGACGGCAGTACAAAAGGCGGAGGAACGTATCCAAACTTCTTTGATGC
Organism: Dyadobacter sp.; assembly: GCA_035998385.1. Classification (GTDB taxonomy): domain Bacteria; phylum Bacteroidota; class Bacteroidia; order Cytophagales; family Spirosomataceae; genus Dyadobacter. The sequence goes on from DASYHR010000567.1 coordinate 1,913, forward strand.
ACACCCACCGTTCCAGATTGATGGCAACTTCGCCGGCACTGCAGGTATGTCAGAAATGCTGATGCAAAGTCATTTGAAAGAAATACAACTTCTGCCGGCACTTCCATCTGTTTGGAAAGAGGGTTCTGTAAAGGGGCTCAGAGCGCGTGGCGGATTCGAAATAGATATGAAATGGAAAAACGGAAAACTGGCTTCGTCTTCTCTGAAATCCCTGAATGGCGCTGACTGTTCAATCAAAACTTTGCAACCTGTTAAATTTACAGGAGTGACCGCGAAGGAAGAAAAGACAGATTCCGGATTCGTATATAGCTTCAAAACGCAGGCTGGAAAAACGTATCAGCTTACAGCACTTTAAAAATCCTAAAACACAAAAATCCCCGCCACTACTTCATCAGGACGGCGGGGATTTTACTTTATATCCACTTACAAATTTTTACGATTCAATTCCTTCACAGCATGATCCGCCGCCCGCGCCGTCATGGCCATATAGGTAATAGAAGGATTGACGCAACCCGACGAAACCATGGCAGCGCCGTCCGTTACGAATACATTTTTAGCTGCATGAACCTGATTGTATTTGTTGAGTACAGAAGTCTTCGGATCCTTACCCATACGTGCGGTGCCCATATCATGAATTCCCAATCCAAGGTGCGTGTCCTGCCGGTTGTTACCAGTGATGTTTTTGAAACCTGCAACCTCCAGCATTTCGATGGCTGAACGCATCATGTCCTTGCGCATCGCGATTTCGTTTTCTCCGAAAGCAGCATCAAATACGATCATCGGTACGCCCCATTTATCTTTCTTCTCTTTATCCAGAAACATCCTGTTTTCGGCATTTGGCAATACTTCACCGAAACCTCCGAAACCAATATTCCAACTTCCGGGGCGCGTCAGATCTTCCTTGAACGAAGCCCCGAAACCATTCTGACCTATCCCTCTTTTCCAGTCGGCGCGGCTCGCTCCTCCCTGATAACCATAGCCACGCAGGAAATCCTGCTTGTCGCTTTTCCAATTACGGAAACGAGGGATATACAACGCTGTAGGTCTTTGGCCAAATATATAGTCATCCTCAAAACCTTCCACAGTAGCATTGGCTCCTACACCCAGATGGTGATCCATGATATTGCGCCCTACCTGATCGCTGTCGTTACCAAAGCCATTCTGAAAACGGTTTGAAACGGAATTCAACATCAACCCGGCTGTGTTCATGGAGCCGGCATTCAGAAAAACAATTTTGGAGAAAAACTCTTCTACAGCCATCGTATGCTGGTTGATCACCCGCACACCTTTTGCTTTCTGCGTTTTTTCATCGAACAATATCTCTGTTGCAATAGTATCGTGCAGTACAGTCAACCTGTCCGTTTTTCGCGCCGCAGGAATGGAACCTGCTATCGAACTGTAATACCCTCCATAAGGACATCCTCTGGCACATTTGCTCCTGTACTGGCAAGCGGCACGACCAAGTTCGGTATGCCAGGATTGCGGTTGCGTCAGGTTGGCGATGCGTCCGATCGTAACAGGACGATTCAGATTTTTTTTCATCTGATCGCGAAAGTGCTTCTCAGGCGCGTACATCGGCATAGGAGGAAGAAAATGACCGTCGGGCAATACATCCCAACCCTCCTTTTGTCCGCTTATACCGACAAATTTCTCGACATGGGTATACCACGGCTCCAAGTCTTCGTACCGAATCGGCCAGTCAATGGCGATACCATCCTTTGCATTGGCTTCAAAATCTTCCTTGCACATCCGGTACGACTGCCGTCCCCAATGCATCGATTTACCACCTGTATGGTACGCTCTGATCCAGTCGAAAGGACGTTTCTCTATATACGGATTCTTTTTATCGTCTGTAAAAAAAGGGGATGTCTCTTCATTCGCCAGTGAACCAAAACGATTATTAGCCCAATACTCCTCCGCAGAATGAATGGAAACTTTACCACGGTGCTCAAAATCCCAGGGGGCTTTCATCGCAGTTTCGTAATCCTCAATATGTTTTATTTCCCTTCCGCGCTCAATCATCAAAACCTTTAATCCTCTTTCGGTAAGCTCCTTGGCAGCCATGCCGCCCGTCATACCCGACCCTACCACGATAGCATCGAAGGTATGTGTTTTATCGACTTGTAAATTTAAGTTCATGGTGGTGATTTTAGTAAGCGTAAGCCTTTTGACCAGGTTTCAGTTTGATGAGCTCGAGTTTTCCGGGAATAGGTACATAATCAAACGAGCCTTTGATTCCTGCCTCGGAAGTGAAATAACCCAGTAAGGTAAGCTCCTTCATTAACCTCCAGAAAGGCAAACCTTTAGCCACTTCTTTCATCTGCTCACGGTCTTCATTATCGCCCATTTTGGTTTGCTGCACCTGATATTCCTTCATCAGCTCTACCGTTCTGCCTTCCAGATCACGAACCGCTTTTTCCTTCTGCTCTTTGTCAAGTTTTAAAAACTGACTTTTTTCAAGATCACGTAATCCGGCTGTAAAGCTTTCGTGCTCCGGCTTACGATAACAATCTTTCAGCATCATCACAATGAAAGCCGGGACTCCGGCATCAATAGCTCCCGGGGTATCTGTACGGGGAATAATGATTTCAGCAACTTCGGCAATGATCTGCTCCTGAGATTTGGAAAACTCCGGAACCGGACCTGTGATATGATCCGGAGTTCGTTGCTCCCAGAGGGCCATAGCCTGCAATGTGGGAGCCGAAAAGGCACCACCCAGCATCACTGCTACGCTTTTAAGCACTTCCCTTCTGTTCATGATTATCTTTTTTCAGGTAAATTACAATAAATGGTATTAAAGCAAAATATTATTGTGTTTTAATAATTGTATAAAACACAAGTATTCGTGATTCTACCCAATGTATCTACCGAATTTTGACTATTATTATATGAAATTTAACTAAAATCGTATATCAATAATGGCAACTGCAGATCAATCTCCGACCGTAACAGCTCAGATGCGTATCAGAAAACCACTGCAGCAGGTATTCACTGCATTTGCAGATCCTGAAATCACTAGAAATTTTTGGTTCTCCAGGGGAAGTGGAAAGCTGGAGACAGGCAAGACAATTACCTGGGAATGGGAAATGTATAATGCAACAGCTGAAGTATATGTTGAGGAAGTTATTCCGGATCAAAAAATCGTTATCCGATGGGGAGAGCCATCGACGAATGTCGTTTTTAAGTTTCAATCGCTGTCTGACGATTCGACTTATGTAGTTATCACCAATACAGGTTTCACCGAGCACAGTACAACACTTTGGAATGCTATTAATGACAGTGCAGGAGGCTTCACTACTGTGCTGGACGGAGCAAAAGCCTATCTTGAATTCAATATCAATCTAAACCTGATCGCCGATAAATTCCCGAAAGAAGTAGCCAATTCCGGGGCGTAGCCGATAAAACGGTTTAGTGTAAAACGTTGAAAAGTAAGTTGGTCAAAAATTCAGAGGTAAACTCACTTTTGTTCTGAGGATTGACGTCAGTCAGTTTCGGTAGGAACTCACAGAAAAATTGTTGGTGATGCGCGGTTTCGATGAGCGTACTACTTAGCGAAAACGGGTACGCATATTGAGGATCGTAAGCCGTAATAGCCCCTGCGATTTTTGCACAAAGGTCCTTGTAGGGCTTAAAAACTTCATTTTTATTGAACTCACTTACCTCTTTTACCAGATATACCTTGCTGCTTTCAGATATCACAATCTGGTTGAGAAACTTCTTATTGTAGTCAAGTTGTCCCGAACTCTCAGGTAATTCGTGCGTCAGAAGCTCAACAATGGTTTTTAATTTAACTTTTTCATCTTCCACATTCTGCAGTTTGAACACAAGCAGAAACTCCATATAGCTCCAGTACCAGTTCAGAATGTAGAGCAACAATCTGTGCTTGTTCTCAAAATACCGGTAGATAGTTGCTTCTGTGGTATGGATTTCAACAGCGAGCTTTTTGAACGTAAAATGCTCAAATCCAAGCTCATAAATCAAATCAATTGCACTTTTTACGATGTGTTTACCTATCTCGCTTTTCTCAGGATCACGAAGATAAATATTCTCATTAAGGTGAAAAGTAAGTTGAAATTCCATGCCGCTTGAATAATGTTTTTGCAAAGTTGCAAAATTTCCACGGACAAAAGTTAAAATATCATTAGAAATATTATCACTACTTTATGCAATAGTATTACTATTATTTGTCGTTACTAATGTTATATTTGTAGAAAAAAACCGCTTCATGAAAAAAATGACTCCTTTACAAAGGCTTTGGAGCCTCATCAAGCTGGAGAAACCTGAAATCGTATCCGTATAC
>DASYHR010000620.1:0-1918 GCA_035998385.1 Dyadobacter sp.
AGATTGACAATACGGTGTGCAAAGCCGGCATCGTAAGGCGAGTGAGTCACCATAAGAATCGTGGTTCCTGCATTATTCAGCTGACTAAGCAAATTCATAACTTCCTCTCCGTTTTTAGAATCGAGGTTACCTGTAGGCTCATCGGCAAGTATCGTTTTCGGAGTTGCTACTACCGCTCTGGCAATGGCAGTACGTTGTTGCTGTCCACCCGAAAGCTGCTGAGGGAAGTGATTGCGACGGTGCATCATATTCATACGCGTCAAAGCGGCCTCCACTTTCTCTTTCCTTTCTGCAGGTGGTGTTTTCAGATACAGCAAAGGAAGCTACACGTTTTCGTAAACTGTCAGCTCGTCGATCAGATTAAAACTCTGGAATACAAACCCAATGTTTCCTTTCCTGATCTGCGCACGCTGCCGTTCAGACATTTTTGCAACCTCAGTTCCGTAGAACTCGTAAGAACCCTCACTCGGATTATCCAGCAATCCAAGTATATTCAGCAAAGTGGATTTCCCACAACCGGAAGGACCCATAATGGCTACAAATTCGCCATCTTTCACTTCCATATCAATGCCATTGAGGGCAGTAGTCTCGACTTCCTCCGTAGAGAAAACCTTGTGCATGTTGGTAATTTTGATCATACTTTTAGCTATTAGCTTTGAGCTGTTGGCTGTTAGCCAGGATTATAAATAATTTAAAAATTCGGATGCGATCCGCAAATGGTTACTTCTCCGTGATAGTATATTCCAAATAAAAAACAAGCGATCTGATTCAAATGAAAAATTTCAAAGAGCTTCTGGTTTGGAAAAAGAGTCACATTTTAACTTTTGCTATTTATGGAACCATTAAACTTTTCCCAAAGGAAGAATTGTATGGGCTTACCAGTCAAATCAGACGTTCAACTATTTCAATACCCTCCAATATTGCCGAAGGATGTGACCGGCTGTCGGACAAGGAACTGGCGCAATTTTTAATCATCGCCAATGGATCCGCTTCTGAACTGTCCTATCAAATCCTTCTTGCAAAAGATCTGAACTATTTGTCTGTGACGGATTATGATCAACTTGATATCCAACTTACCGAAGTTCAAAAGATGCTGTCTGCATTTATCAGAAAGCTTCGATCTGTGTGATCTTACCAATTAGCTAAAAGCTCATCGCTAACAGCTAATAGCTTCCTTAAAACTCCAGCACTTCATTATCTCCGAAGTTTTCGTACGAGCTTGTGATCACTTTTTCTCCCGGCTTCAACCCCTCAAGTACTTCGAAGTATTCAGGATTTTTACGACCAAGAGTGATGCTGCGTTTCGCCGCGCGTTTGCCATCTTCGTTTACCACATATACCCAGTTTCCACCTGTTTCAGAGAAGAAACCCCCAACCGGTAAAAGTGTAGCTTGTGATGGTTGACCTAGTTGAAGACGAATGGGTGCTGATTGTCCTCTTTTGATGAGTTCCGGAGCTTTGTCAAACTCCATATCTACTTCAAAACGGCCGCTTTTTACTTCAGGATATATCTTTATAATCTTCAGGCCGTAAGATTTGCCATTGAAATCCATAGTACCCGTCAGGCCGGCGAAGATGCGCGATATATAATGTTCGTCCACACCTACACGCATTTTGAAACCGTTCAAATCGTCAATCTGGCCTATATTTTGCCCCTGGTTGATGTTAGAACCCACTTCCACATTCATGGAAGATAAAAGACCGGATACCGGTGCTTTCACCGATAAGTTCTCTAACGTTTGCTTCCATAGGTTGACGTTTTTTTGAGTACTTGCCAGGGTTCCCTCCAGCTGTGCGATCTGCATTTTGGCATTCTCCTCCTGGTATTTCTGAGACTCAATTTCAATATCTCTCTGTTTCACCAAACGCTCGTAATCACGCTTGGTTTTCAGATAGTCTGCGTCAGGAATGACTTTGT
>DASYHR010000746.1:0-1975 GCA_035998385.1 Dyadobacter sp.
CCGATTCCACGGCGGATATCATCTACATTGGCGCCTACCTTTTCACAAAGATTTGCGATTTCGTTCATAAACGTGATTTTCAATGCCAAAAAGGAATTGGCTGCATATTTGGTCATTTCAGCAGAACGCTCGTCCATAAAGATCACAGGATTTCCCTGCCGTACCAATGGTGCGTACAATTTCTCCATCACCCGCTTTGCCCGTTCGGAAGTGGTACCCACAACAACACGGTCTGGTTTCATGAAGTCTTCCACCGCAACGCCTTCGCGAAGGAATTCCGGATTAGAAACCACATCGAAATCTACGGTTGCGTTGGCTGCAATGGCTACATGCACTTTTTCGGCAGTACCCACAGGTACGGTGCTTTTATCTATGATTACTGCGTAACTTTTAAGAATAGGACCCAGGTCCTTTGCTACACCGAGGATATATTTCAGATCTGCAGAACCATCCTCACCCGGAGGAGTTGGAAGCGCAAGAAAAATAACCTCTGCATCCTGAATTCCTTCTTCCAGATTCGTAGTGAATTTCAGACGGTCTTCTGCGATATTACGGTCGAAGAGCACATCCAGACCCGGTTCGTATATAGGGATTTCTCCGTTCTGCATTCTGGTTACCTTGTTGGCATCGATATCCACACAAGTTACCTGATTGCCGGTCTCGGCAAAACATGTTCCGGTTACCAGGCCCACATAGCCCGTTCCAACTACAGCAATTTTCATAGGTTAAATATTTTGTGGTGTTTGTTTTCCAGGGTTATACAGAGAACCACTGAGATCGGGAGAAGTGCACAGAGAAAGAACACATGCAGGTTCTCCTGAATAACTCTGTGAATCTCCGGTTAGAAGAATCGGCTGCGAATACATCGCGCTCCAATCCTGAGGAGGAAGGCATTGTGAATTTATAGTCATAACGTTGAGTAAAGGGTATTTTGGGTGATAAATGATAATTTATCGATCTTGTAAATAAGTATCTTGCTGATAATCTGCTAGAAAACGTATTCGAAAATAAGACTATTCTGATAATGCTCCAAGTTCTCCTAGCATAATATTTGAAATATTATATTAATGCCTTTTATAAACTTAAATGAGAAATATTTCTATATCAAGGCAATGTTAAATGAGGGATATGTCTGTCAAATATTTACAGGCTTCTGCCTTGTCACCCTGAGCCTGTCGAAAGGCTTTTTAAGCAAAACATTTCGACAGGCTCAATGTGGCAGTTGCTGTTAAGTTTCACCGATTGGGCTTTACGATATTGGGCTGACTTCGACCGCTGGGCTAACTTCGACCGCGCGGCGGACCGCAAGCTCAGTCTGACATTTCGACTCCGGTCAATATGACATTTCATTAATAATCAACCCTTAACAATTAATAATTACCTTCAGCCTTTTCCTACCAATTTCTTCAACTTTCCACCAAATTCCATTCCCTTAGGTTTTTTGTCATCCGTGTAGTATCCATATCCGTAACCACCATACCCATACCCATAACCATAACCTGCACCATAGTTTACTCCGTTGAAAATGACAGATAGATTTGCAAAACGTTTACTGCGTCTCAGCTCGCCGATTCTGTTGAGGTGATCCAGTAAGGTATAGTTAAATCTTACCACATAAAGTGTTGCGTCCACATGTTCGGCGATCAAAGCTGAGTCTGTTACCAAGCCGTAAGGTGGGGAATCGATTAATACATAATCATAACGCTCTTTCAGTTCCGCGATCAGTTTAGGCAACCGACCGTTGCTGATCAGCTCCGAAGGGTTAGGAGGGATAGGGCCACTTACCATTACATCAAACTTAGGATGGACACCTGTGCTGTGTATAAGCGCATCCAGGTTACCCTGACCTACCAGATAATTGGATACTCCTTTTGCATTGGATAGCTCCAATCTCTCATGTAGAGACGGCTTACGCAAGTCCAGTCCCAAAAGTATAACCCGTTTATCAGAAAATGCCAAACTCGCGGCCAGGTTA
>DASYHR010000100.1:0-7852 GCA_035998385.1 Dyadobacter sp.
GATGGATATTACAAATCCGAAAGCACCAATTCAGAAGTTGCATTTAAAAGATCTTACTTCTTATGATGTGATTGTGAGAAATAACCGGCTCATCGTCACCGGAAATAAAGGGTTATTTCAATACCAGTACGACGATCAGGACAATATAGAACTGCTTAGTAAAATTCCTGTTTTATGAGAATCATTTTAGTGGTGGCAATATTGGGTTCTCTGATGAGTCCGCCTGTTTCGGGACAAGTGGATCCGGAAGAATCCAGAAAACATGTGATTCTGAAGTGGTCTCCTTTGAGTATGTACGATATTGATAACACAGTTCAGTTCGGCGTGGAAGTGCCTTTGCCTGATTCACGATTTACGATTCAGCAGGAAATAGGCTACGGACACGGCAGTTTCAATCTCTGGTATATAGGCCGTGAAAATCGTCCGGATAAAAATACGATCAAAGCAAGGACACAGTTGCGGTTTTACTTTATTGAACGCACGAGGTTCAGAGCATATGTGGCGGGAGAATACCTTTACAAAAGAGTAGTAAATCAGAAGCAGGATTGGACAGGACGTGAATGTACAGTACCCGGCGGATGCTCATTTTTTGAAAATATGAATGTCAAACAGGGAAGATTTGTGAATGCGGTCCATGCGAAAGCAGGCTGGCATTTCTACTTTTCCAACCGTATCAGTCTGGATCTGCACACCGGAATGGGCTTTCGGCAATCGAAATTACGGATGATCACGCCGGGCGTTCAAAACCGGAATCTCGAAAGTGACTGGCTGTTCGGAAATACTGATTTTACCAGTGGGGACGTAATACCCAGCCTCTCCGTGGGATTTCAAGTAGGCATTGCATTAGGCAAATTTCAGAAGCCGTATCAGCTTCCTGGGCCCTGATCGTCTTCCCGAACTGTCTTCACTAAATCGCGTTTCGCCTGTTCTGGAGTCTGATCACCCAAAAGTATACCCCATGGTTTCAATCCTTCAATCTTATCAAAAACAACTTTGAGAATAGCGATAGCAGGAATTGACAGAAACATACCTGAAATCCCTGCCAATGCACCTCCGATTAAAACGCCGACGATGGAAACAAGTGCGTTGATTCTGACTTTGGAGCCCACTACTAGCGGTACCAACACATTGTTGTCAATAAACTGAACCGCCAGAAATACGCCTACGACACCCGCAAGAGTATATCCATCGGGATGGTTAATGAAAGTGATCATTACGGCCAATACGGTAGCAACGAGCCCGCCGATGTAGGGAACCAGATTCAGAATGGCGGCCATCACACCGAGCAGAATGGCATACTGGACATTCAGGAGTAACAGACCAATACAGTTCATGACTGCAACTGCGCCCGTTTCCAGCATCAAACCAACCATATAACTTTGGATTATGGATTTGATCTCTCCCACAATCTCCATCACCTGTTCTTTGTATTTATCGGCAAAGAGCACTACCAAGAAATGCAATAACATGGCCCGGTAATATAGAAAAAGAAATACATAAATCGGAATCAGGATAAGCGAGCCAAGTGGCCCCGTCACAATTCCCAGCGTTTCGGCGCTCTGAAAGTTTTCAAGAGTTTGCGTCTGGGCCTTTTTGAGATATTGATCCTGTTGCCGGTAGCTGACGCTATATTCGCGGCGAATCCACCTTCTGATGTCACGGTACGCGTCGTTGATATTTCGTTTCAATTTGGGCCATTCATCCGAGAAATCGGAGATTTGCATTGAGATAAGTATCGTAATCCCGGCCAATACGAGCACGGCCAGTGTTACTGCGATACTGATCGCAAGTACTTTTGGGATGCCAAGCCGGAGCAGCCAGTTTTCGATAGGTCGCAGCAATACTGCCAGTAACACAGCCATAGCAAGCGGAACGATGATATCTTGCCCCAGATATATGCCGAGCGTGATGAGTGCAATGGCAATAAGGCAATGTGAAAGCTGATGATAGAAAGGCTTGGCAGCTAAAGGTGTATTCATTGAGGTAGTTGAGGCTGTTAAAGGATCACTTGCGTCTGGCAGCATGTTTATGCCGTTCAATTTCACCAAAGATCAACAATAAAAAAAGCGCGAAAATGATTCCGCGCTGATTGTCATTAATTTTCAGAATAGATTGGTTTGTCCGCCACCAGGTTTATCGGGTGATATCGGAACTTTCAGATCAGTGCCCAGTTCCTCATTTAATCTTGTGATCAGATGAGCGGAAAGCAACGGAGATGCTTCCTCATGGTTCTGATGGACAAAGAAATAAATGTTTTCGATTCCCGCTTCAATCCATTCTTTAAGTCTGTCGAACCAATCATCCAGACGGGTATAATCAGAAGCCGCATTCGCGCCATTGTAACGTACGAAAGCAGTTGGGGTTGTTAACCGCATGTGCAGCAAATCACGTCTGCCAGCTGAATCTGTAATGATATGTGCAATATTTTTCTTCTCCAGAAGTTGGTACAAATCGTCAGAATTCCATTTGCCGTTATACCATTCCGTATGTCTCAATTCCAATGCAAGCGGGAATCCGGAAGGCCATTCTTCAAGATAATCACGAAGTATTTCCCAGTTTTTAGGTCCGAAATTGTCAGGCATTTGGAGAAACAACATACCCAGCTTTTCCTGAAGATGTGCGATTCCATCCAGATATACATCGGTTGGTTCTTTGGCATCCTTTAACCTCTTCCAGTGGCTGATACCCTGATGTAATTTCGGGAAGAATCTGAAATGTTCGGGTGTCTTGTTATACCAGCCTTCAATGGTTTCAACAGGAAAGTTATTGTAAAAAGTCGCGTTCAACTCAATACTGTTGAACTGAGTGGAATAATACGCCAACTCATCCTTGGTACCTTTCGGATAAAAACTCTTCAGATCTGCTTTGTTCCATTTGGCGCATCCGATATAGATATTAGGCTTCCCTTTTGTTCCTAAAACTTTGGAGGTGTCGGCATGGTCTTGTGGTAAGGTGAAATCTATATCCTCAGGATTATCAACTTTTCCGAATTTCATGGCGGTGGTGTTATATTTTTAACAAAGTGAATCTTTTAGCAAACCTTATGATCCCTCAAAGGATTTAAATGGATTTTGAATAACTAAATCATCAATTCTGAATCCATCCTGCAAATCTTCTGAATATAAGGTTGAACAGTTGGCTTCCAGAGCAGAAGCAATGATGACTGAATCAAACCATTGCAATTTAAATCTTTCAGCAATTTTTAAAGCATTCTTAATTGTTGAAAGCTTGACCTCAATAAGGTGGTTGTTAGATACAATTTCATAAACTACGAGGTTTAGATCTTCCCAGGATAATTTAACCTTTTTCCGGAGGATGTTACAAGTTTCCTGGATCACTTGTGTAGATATGAAAGTATCCCTGTTTGACGCAACCTTTAATGCCAGAGTTTGTTTGAAAGGTTCATCCTGAGCATAACAATAAAGGATAATATTTGTGTCGAGGAAGCAGGCTTTATCGCTCATTGGCTTCGTTCCTGTCAAACTTGTATCCTTTTAAATTAATACTTATCGCCTTGTATTGTTTGACAATGCCCTTACCAGTATCCTTTTCTGATGTCATGATATCTATGGCACCCATTTTTTCTAAATCCTCCAAAATTGAAAGAGCGTAATCTTTTTTGATATCAACTGTAACTGTCATGATACGAGTAATTTAGTTGTAACCAAAGTTACGAAAATTTGTAATCTTAACAGCTGGCAAGACTTTCCGGAATGATGTTGTAATAATGCTCGCTTCCGGAAAGTCTTGTTACATTTTATCTTCCGAAATCATCCTGCACGCGAACGATGTCATCTTCATCCGAAGGATTAGCCGGATCAGTGTGTTGCCAGATTTCAGCAACAAAACCCCACTCATCCACGCCAACCAGTCGGTGACGTTCACCTTTTTTCAGATCGACCACGGTTCCGATAGGCAGTTGGCGTAGTTCTGTTTCTTCATCCGTATCGCTGATCACGATTCCTGCATTACCACCGATTACTTTCCATATTTCGGCGCGACGGTGATGGTATTGCCACGACAAACGTTTGTTAGGCGCTACGACAAGAATCTTCGGGCTCAATTTTTCGTATCCTGCAAAGTCTTCCAGAGAAAGATGCGGGAAGAATGTGGAGATGAACTGAGGAGCCTGTGTTTCTTCCAAAACAAAAAATCCACCCCATGGACGGGAATGATCCTGGCTCACGACTGTGAAGCCTTGTTCCGCAATAAATTGGGCTACTTTTTCGAAAACAACGTCTTTGTCTGCCGCTGCTGAGAATGATTGTATCATGCTGAGTGTTTAAATCGGATTGAGATTCAAAATTAGAATAAAATACAAAAAGATGCCCCGAATTACAGAGCATCTTTTGTATTATGATTTCCGATAGTCGAAAATATCTATTGAACTTTCAAAGTCCAGCCAAAAGTATCTTCTGCCGCGCCGGTGCGCACCTCAGTAAGGTACTTTTTCACTTTGGCAACAAACGAATCTTCTTTTACTTCAGGTATTGTGTAGTCAACATCTTCGTAAGAAATTGTTGCAAACGGAGAAATTACTACAGCCGTTCCTGCACCAAACGCAGCTTCCAGACTTCCGTCTTTCAAGGCGTCGATGATTTCTTTTACGCTGATTCGTCTTTCTTCAACAGGGATTCCCCAATGTTGTGCAATAGCAACGATACTTTTGCGGGTAATACCGTCAAGTGTCGTTTCAGATACAAAAGGAGTAACCAGTTTGCCGTCAATCATAAACATGATATTCATCGTTCCCGATTCCTCAATGTAGGCATGCTCGCGGGCATCTGTCCAGATCAGCTGATCATAACCCTCTTGCTGAGCCAGTTTAGCCGGATAAAGTGAACCCGCATAGTTACCTGCGCACTTGGTTCCTCCTACACCACCTTCGGCAGCACGGATATATTTTGTTTCCACTTTTACACGCGGAGGTTTGGCATAATACGAGCCAACCGGACTTGTGAAAATAATGAAATAATAAGAATCAGAAGGTTTTACACCAATATATGGATCAGTTGCAAACATATATGGGCGGATATACAATGAGCATCCGTCTTGCGAAGGCACCCACCCTGCATCCAGTTTAAGCAGTTCATTAAGCCCTCCCATGAAGATATCTTCAGGGATTGTCGGCATGCAAAGTCTTTCTGCCGATTTGTTGAGCCTTTTCCAGTTATCGATAGCACGGAAAGTAAGTACCTCACCAGCTTCGTTTTTGTATGCCTTCATTCCTTCAAAAATAGCCTGTCCGTAGTGCAGTGCTGCTGTGGCCGGGCTGAGAGAGAGGTCTCCGTAAGGGACGACGCGTGAGTCGTGCCACTGACCATCGCGGTATTCAGAAATGAACATGTGGTCGGAAATGTTCCGTCCAAAAACAAGGTTGTTGAAATCAACCTCATGCAAGCGTGAATTACTTGTCTGCTGGATCTCGATTTGCAAGGTGTCGGCTGTCATGATGCCTGTGTGTTTACTTATAAATTGGATTGATGCTGCTCCCGAAAGAGTCTTGCAATTTAAATAAATTATGTCAGGAAAGTAAAGATATTTAGTATAACAATTAATTATTTGTTAATTCTTGGTTTCCAGACAACTTCTTCGATTTGAAGCTCGTGACTCATCATTCTGCACAACATGAAAAGGTAGTCCGACAATCGGTTGAGATAGCGGATTACAATTTCCTCAACTTCTTCACCCTGGCGCAATTCAATTACCGCTCTTTCAGCCCGCCGGCAAACGGTTCTGGCGACATGTCCGAATGAAACTGATGGGTGCCCGCCCGGTAGTACAAATGCTCTTAAGGGTGGAACGAGACGGTCTATCTGATCCATTTCAATCTCCAGTAATTTGATGTCGTTTTCAACGAGGTCAGGTAGTATTTTTTTTGACTGTTCAGGTTCAGACGCCAGGTGAGAACCAATTGTAAAGAGGCGATCCTGAATTTCTTTTAGTATCTCCTTTCTGGCAGCATTGACCGGCTGGTCGCCCAGAAGACCGATGTAGCTATTCAGTTCATCAACAGTTCCATACGCATCAATACGTATATGCGCTTTGCTAAGGCGCGTTCCACCGATGAGTGAAGTGGTACCTTTGTCGCCGGTTTTGGTGTATATTTTCATAGGAGAATGGCTGGTTTTAGGTAAAGAGTTTTTCAAACTCAATAGGTTTGAGTACAGTCACGTTAGGAAAGCTGATATTGTTGAAAATATCAAAATGCCTGTCAAAAGTTACTAGTGCGTCAGCATTTGAAGAGATAGCGAGGTCCGCAAATTTATTGTCGTCAGGATCCTCAGTAATCAAGTTCCAGCGGAAAGATGGTTCTGTAAATATTACATTGTCTGCCGTACAAAGAATTTCCAATATAAGATGGGCTGTTTGAAGTGAATAAAATTGACTTGGCTTTTCTTCATATTCATCAAGAATTCCAGTACTCACTACCCAGTCAAAGCGTAAGTTTAGAAAATAATGTTAGATGAAAAATTCGAAGTTATTTCTATTGATAGTTTTAATCAGAACGTTGGTGTCGGTTACCGCTCTGATTTTATCCATTCTTTTTTGTCGATTTAGTCCTTAAATCGCTTGCTTCCAATGCTGCATAATTAACCGATGATACTTTTTTTCATCTACCACACGGTCAACCTCTTTAAATAACCTTTCACTAAGATGATTGACAAGTACTTTTTTATTTCAAGTACTTCTTCGTCAGGGATTTCTCTGTCAAACATACGTAACAGACTTATCTGAATGTCATTAAGTTGCTTCATCCTGTGTGCCATTTACATTTAGTAACAAATATAACTAACTTTAAGATCATGTGGTACAGCAGGACAATCTGGTGGCTGACACGCTTGCCTGTACCTTTCTATCAACTTTTTGGTTTATACATTTCCGTCAGTTAGGTTTTAGAAACTTCCCGACCTAATTTTGCACCCAAATTTACTATGACGAAAAGAGAAGCCTGAAAGGGCAGTTTATTCATGAAAATCGGAACATTTTTTTTTAAGGTCTGGCGCTGGGCTTCAGTTTTGCTGGTAATAGGGGCATTGGTATGGACTTACTCATTATTCCCCGAAATGGTTGCTGTCGACTTTTCCGACACCGGATTAGCCGAAAGATATGTCAACAAAGAACATATATTCTACATTGTAATGGGTCTTTTTTTAGTGAATAACGTGCTGATAGCAGGTTTGGTGAAGCAGATACCGAATATGGATGCCGCGCATTTGCCTATTCTTAAAAGAGATGTTTGGGCAAAACACCGTGAAGAATTAAATGAGCATTTGACCAACTGGCTGTTCTGCCTGATGGCGGTGATCAACACCATTATTGGCTTCAGTCTTTTTGCCCTGGCTACGATCAACAGCGATAATTACAAAATGGATGTCTTTGACTTCTCATGGATTTACTACGTTGGAATGGCGTTGCTGGTCCTTGTTTTTCTTTTACCAATCCGATTGTTTTGGACGCCCGTTTCCAAAGACAGAATATAGGCTGCTTTTCAATAAATAAACATTGAATGAAAACCAACTGGCTTGAACAAGCGGAGTCGATACGTTTGGAGACTTTTCATTATGATTTGCCTGATGAACGCATTGCCAGATACCCGCTTAATCCCCGGGACAGCTCCAAATTATTGGTATACAAAGGCGGAGAAATAATACATCAGCAGTTTCCGGATTTGGTAAGTCAGATGCCGGCTGATACATTGCTTGTTTTCAATAACACAAAAGTGATTCCGGCACGGGCTCATTTTCAGAAGGAAACAGGTGCTACGATTGAAATACTTCTGCTACATCCGGAACAACCCACACAGGTGATTAATGACGCCATGCTGGTGACGCAAACCTGTGTATGGGAG
>DASYHR010000795.1:0-15645 GCA_035998385.1 Dyadobacter sp.
TTTCTATTCTTCCCAGTTCAAAACTCCTTTACGGATCACATAATAGAATCCAGATAGTAGCAATGCCATAAACACCAGCATTTCGACAAATCCGAACATGCCAAGCTGTTTGAAATTCACTGCCCATGGATACATGAAAATTACCTCCACGTCGAAGAGTACAAACAGAATCGCTACAAGAAAATATTTTACAGATATGGGTGTACGCGCATCACCTACAGACTCAATCCCGCACTCAAATGGATCGTCTTTCAGTTTGCTTTTGCGGCTTGGACCAATAAGGTGTGTAACGATCATGGTACCGCCTATGAATCCTACTGCAAGTATAAACTGTACAATAATAGGCAGGTAGTCTGAAGGGAGATACGAATCTTTCATGAAAATTTGTCTGTCGTTATAAAGCAATTCTTCCTGTAACAGTCAAAATTAGCCTATGCAAATTTATCAATCAACTTCTGGACTTCATCTTTTGCCTAATTAGTATCATACTAAATAAGCAAAATCTTCTTGTTAACCCGACCGACACAAAATCATCAGAAATCTGGTGGTCATAGGGATGAAAAAGAGTGCCGAAACATGTGGGTACTTCCGACTCAAATGACTTTCAACGTATAATAGCTTCAGATTAAAAAATCATTATCAGTTCGGTATTGTACTACATACTTTCTTAGCACTGAAAAAATTAAGGGACCTATAAACAGCGGAATCCAGAAAGATACCTAACTCGACAACCTATCAAAATTATCTCTAAATGTTTCTACCTCAAAAACTTACCAGAAACACAGACACCAGCTACGAGTTTATTTGGGGTTAGCTAAGTACATTTTCGTATATTTCCGATTTATTACCGGGTGTTGAATATGTAACCATTCTCTACATCGGTTCAATTTTATCTTTATCTTTGGGTGCTATGAGCTTCAGGCGTTATACTCTCTTTATGACATGATATTATTGCTTCTCAGACAAATAAGAGTCCACCAGTGGATAAAAAATTTGTTGATTCTTGCCCCTTTGCTATTTTCCGGTAATCTGTTCGACCACGCATCAATACTTTCCTGCATCAGCGTATTTTTCGCTTTCTCTTTTGCCGCGTCCAGTATATATGTTCTCAATGACATCAAAGATGTAGATTCGGACCGAAACCATCCCGTTAAACGTAACCGACCACTCGCTTCCGGAAGGCTTTCCATTCAATTAGCAATAGCTTGTGCGATCGTTTGTATCTCTACGTCGGCTATACTTTTGTTCTTAATAGGAGATCTCAAATTGACGCTGATACTGGCATCTTATTGCCTGCTGAATGTACTGTATTCTTCATTTATAAAAAATATCAGTATCGTCGACTGCATTTTTATCTCTCTGGGATTTGAGTTGAGAATTTTGGCCGGTTGCCAGGCGATCGGCGTAGAGCCTTCTGACTTTATTCTGGTAGTAACGTTCTTCCTTGCCCTTATGCTGGGTTTTATCAAACGAAAGGGTGAATTAAAGGTCCTTCAGACGGACGCCAGAGAACACAGAAAAGTACTCTCAGACTATTCCGTTAAACTGCTTGACACGTACATCTATTCCTGTACGACCATGACGCTTATCAGCTACATGTTTTATACCATTGATGAAAATGTAATTGCCCAGATCGGACAGGACGTGCTGAAATATTCGCTGGTATTTGTAGTGTATGGATTATTCAGATTCATACAACTCACTGACATTGACAAATACTGCGGTGAGGGGGATCCCACAACTTTACTTTACAAAGACAGACCGTTGCAAGTAACCATACTGCTGTTCCTTACTTACGTAACAGTATGCTTTTACGGTCTGTCCTAGCAAGGTGCTTATTGTTTTCTGGCTACAATTGTATAGTGAGGATATACAATCATATGCTTGTATTCAGTTTTTGAACACTTAAAACCCACTTCCTCCATTTTCTTAGTGATTGCTCCGGCTTTCCACTCATTTCCAATTTCTCCCGCCAATAGCATATCATGTAGTTTATTGGCATAAACGAACGGGCTTGAGGCGTCAATATCCTTAAAAATCAAAATGCTATTGTGACCCATTTTACGATATAACTGACTAAAAAAGTCTGTTTGAATGCTTGGTGGAATGTGGTGAAACACGTCTATCATCGTAACCACATTATACTCCCCGATCTCCTCAGGGATACTCACGCCATCGTATGGATTGATAGATACCGGAATATTTGCGGATGATAAAAGGAGTCTGGCGTTTTCGACCAGTTGATTTGTAATTTCAATTCCACCCAGTTTGGCAGGATCCCGGAAATGATTGATAAGTGAAAGTAAGGATCCGGATCCGCATCCCAGATCAAAAACGGCCGAGCGTTTCGGAATCTGATCTAAAAGCTGATCAAATGGACAAATAAATGGCCTGTATATTGTTTTGAGCCTGCTTAACCCTTTTAAATTTTTCCCTTCACTCGTTTTCAGGAATTGAATTAACTCTTTGGAAGACGTCATAATGTTGTTGAATAGTTATGAGTAGGAATACCTTAATGTTATCAAAGAAGCAAATCGAAGGTTATATCATTTATTCAAAAATTCTTTTGGAACGAAGTGGATTTGTAGCTATTTCCATCATTTCAATATCTCCGGCCGAATCTCCGTAAGCATAAATCTCTTCATAATCGGCAATGTTCAGAAGTGCTTTTACCCGGTTTACTTTTTCCTTGCCGTAACAATTAGGACCATTGAAACGCCCTGTAATCACATTATTTTCTATTTCTACACGAGTTGCGATCAGTTCTATCCCCTCTTTATCACACCAGTGTTTGAGTATCTGATCGAAGCCAGCAGACACCACAATCACTCTGTCGCCACGCTCTTTGTGGAATTGAATACGTCCTAGGGCTTTGGTTTTTGTAAATGCATCAATTTTCGGGCGAAACTCTGCAGCCCAACTATCAAAACGCTCTTTGGGTTTTCCTTTGTAAAAGGCTGAAAACAATTCCATTTTCGCAGCCTCATTGGTCATAAAACCCAGCTTGTATGCTATCAACTGAGGAGAAACCAGCAAGGCATTAAAAACGATTTTTGGTATTGAATGCGTATGAAGCAAAAAATAAAGAAAGCTGTCTTTATGCGTTACTGTTCCGTCAAAATCAAATAGTGCTAACCCTTTCTTCATGCTGATAAGTTTTTTCTATCCCCCACAAGGTAACCGGAATAATCGCAAGCGCAAACGGCACCAGAAAATAGCGTGACTCCAGAACCGGGAAAGACCAATAATGAATTGCGAACCACACCGGTACTATCGTGATCCATATAGTCCGCAGTAAAACAGGTGCTTGTCTTAAAAAAAATAAGCTTAGAAATGGCAGCACAAGCATAATGGCAAACTGCCCGCTGATAATTGAATAATTTGAAAAATTTTCAACAACCCTGTACCAACCAGAAGTTAGCATGTACGGTTCATAGCCGTAATAGAGCCGTAGACCAACAAAACCGATGACACCAATCAGCCCTAGTCCGGCCGCATATCCGAAATTGCGGAGAGTTATCTTATAGTTGTCTCTGGCAAAATTAACAGTGGCGAATATTACCGGGATCATCAGCGAGGTTTCCCTGTTGAGAATGCCAATAACCATCACAGGTATCAACCAGACTGGTGCATAATTTTTAATAACGATAATGGCACTGATCAGGAAAAGCAGAAGATCAATATAAGTATCGAACCCAAACGCCGTATCCCTGAAAGCATTGTTGATTCCATTGGCCAGAAAAAGCACACCCATTACCTGCATCCAGAAGTTACGGATGAATAGCTGATAAAATTTGTAGGCACAATAGAGTATCGCCAGGTCGATACAAAACCGCAGGAGCATAAATACGACAAAATAGCGGTGGTACTCTTTGATAACCTCCCACTTGTCTCTACCAGTCTTGTCCTGCCCGACAAAATACTCCGGTGTCACCACTTCGGCGCCGTTCGCACTAAACCGCTTGAGGTCGGCTGTGAGGGCAAATCGGGCACTGTTTACAGGACTGGTGAAATTGATCAATCCATCTACAGGAATAATCTTGTCGACGGTATGGGTGTAAATCTGGTAAGATGTTTCGACGAGCCAGGTTGAGAAAACCCGGTACTTCCAGGGGTTGGGAAACCAAAAATCGCCTGCAAGAGCTGATTTATGTCCGGCAAGCTGGTGTAGTCCAAGTCCGGTATCTATTGTCCGGACAACCGGCATGCCAGCCATGAGAAAAATCATGATTGTCCAGAGAACTTTCTTAAATACGTTTTTCAAGTTGATAACAGATGAATATCCGGCAATCACTGTTTTGCCATAGATGAGGATTAAAAATCAGGTCAACCACACAGGCAAATTTCCTGATCAAAACAAATATACGGCTACCTGGATAAATTAAAAGTACAGACTGTCGAATTTGTTGTAGATACAACAAACAAGATCTTCGCCAGCCAGCTTAATATCAGAATATTCGGAAGTGATGATTGAGCTGGAAAACATTATAAAAAAAATCTCTCCTCCTGCCAGCTTAGCAGAAGGAGAGAGCTTAATAACTACAGAAAAATAGTATCCCTTATTTTGTCAGATTAAGAAAACCCTACCTGACCACAATCTGTTTCGTGAGTGAGGTATTGTCCCCGGTCACACGAAGAATATATTTTCCTGACGGAAGCATTGACACATCAAGTTCCAACCTGCTGTTAAGAATTGTAGGAGGAGTGACAGTTCTGATCTCTCTTCCAAATGTATCATACAAAGTCACAGATGCACTTTTTATATCGTCGCGTGACTCTACATAGATGTAAGCACCCTGGCTTGGATTTGGGTAAACCACAATCTCGTTCGACTCATTGGTTTTGAACTCACGTGCAGAAGTGTCCGAAACGCAGGTCAATGAATTGCTACCGATGGTATACACCACCTGAGTACGCGCAGAATAGATTCCGGATTTCAAAATTTTAATAACCGGTGCAAGTGTATCTTTCTCGCTATCAGGAATACGCCATAGGTATTTTTCATTCAATCCAACCTCAGGAATACTGGCGGTTACACTGAACGGACCTGCCGATTCGATGATTGGTCGGCTTACAGCAGGACGTATCACTAAAGACGATGATTCTGAATTATCTGAAATACAACCAAAAATATTCTGAGCCCTCACCTGATAATTGCCTGTTTCTGAAAGCTCAATACTATTCCCTGTACCCAGCACGTCCGTTGTCCCAGCCTTGAACCAGGAATATACTTCATTGGCAGCAGGAACAGAGAATGTAAAAGCGGAGTCAGCACAGGCCTGTTGCGGACCTTGTTGTGTAATTAATGGTTTGGCAGGTTTGGCGTCCTTCTCCAACACTACCGCTGAAGCGACAATGGTGTTTCCAATGCTATTTTTAACTGCCACGCTATAATTACCTGCACGCGTTACAGTAATTGAACTCGTAGTTGCTCCGTTGCTCCATTTGTATGAGCTGTAGGTTCCTTCCAAAGATATGGTTACTCCATTATTGCCTGTCGTACAAATCGCAGCTAAAGGGGGTACGTCACTTGCAGCTACCGGGGTTACCGTAGAGAAGAAGTTGACATTCAGACTTTGGTCCCAGGCATTGGCAAGTAACGTAAGCGCTTTGATACCTACAAAGTGGGTCCTGTCACCTTTGATTGTTTCGTCACCGTTTCTTTCAGGGTCCAGGGCATCCGTTTCAGGGCCTGGCCATGTAGGGTTGAAGCTTCGGTCAATTACCGCATTCTGCCCTGCGATAATGGCAGGATATGCTTTCGGCGGATCCACTTCATTCGGTGAGATTCGGCTTGTGCGGGCAATAACCCATGTGATTCTTTTATCTGTATCAGAGCCAAGCTTATTCATCAGGATCTGAAGATTTTCGCTGTATTGCGTTGACGTGGTGCCAAAAACGCCGTCCGTTTCGCCTTGCATCCACAGCACTGCTCTCACACCATATTGATGAACATAATTCCGGGCTGAAATCCGCAGGTTCGCATATGGCATTCCCGGAGGCATAACATAGCTATACTTCGTAGTTGTCGGCTTTCCCTGCGCACTAAGCGACCAGTCTATGATAGACGTTCCTTCCCAGGCAGCATTAATGAACACGACAGGCATGTTCAACTTATTCACCAGCAAGTCTCCCAGGATACCCCAGCACCAGGCCGTTTGTCCCCTTGGAGCCATAAAGGTTGTATTTCCTGTCAGTTTAGAAAATACCGGTACAGCAGGATCAGCCAGGTCGTCGACTGAATCATTGATGCTGTTGGATATATACTGTACACGGTCGTCGACCGCCGAGGGACCAGGGAATTTTTTCAAGCCCTGTGCATTAGACTGACCGGCAATAAGGAAAACTTCTCCCACACCAAGGCGTTGCAATACGGCTCTGCCCACTACCTGTCCTCCCAGAGTACCACGTACTTCCAGTGTATACCATCCTGCGTACATTCTTAGTTTACCCTGAAACACTCCGCCTTTCGGGGAGGATTGAATAGGCTCCCAGGCCGTTTGTATACCCTGGCCAACGATAACTGGTACAGCTCTTGCCTCAATCTTATCTACAGGAAGTGAAAAAGTTCCTGCGATAGTTACATCACGATGACCCGTAAAATCTCTCTGATATACGGCATTGGTGACAGGGGAGGTAATTGTAACTTGTGAAAATACTGTTGCTGGCAAAATACAAAGCAATAGTAATGCTGTAAACAAAACAGCGGGGGTTAACTTCCTATGCATTTTGGATAGTAATACAGGTAGAGTCTCTCATAACCAGAAAGAAAAATATGATGAAATTTCGATTTTCGGGCTAATAAAAATCCCTGCAAACGAACGGCAAATTTAAGAGAATTATTTCTCCAATAATATAACTATTCCGTTTTTTTGATTGAAGGGTTATTATCCCGTAACTATCTGACCACAATAATTTTCTGAGAACCGCTAAAAGAGGCTGAAACGACCCTTACGATGTACACGCCGGACGTCATGTTCGAGATATCAAAATACTGACGTGAGTCGAATCTGGCCACCTTATAGATTTTGTGAATGACACCCCGGCTATCAATAATCTGTACTTCTGCGTTAGTAAGGTCCTGTACAGTTTCAACGGCGAGTTTGCCATCAGTAAGTGGGTTCGGATACACGACCACTCCACTTTCCGAGTCCTCAGCAACGAATACGAAGGGTGCAGAGAATTCTGAATAACAAGTTAAAGTGGGACTGTAGACGACCGTATTATTTACAGAGTATGTTCCCGATGTAACAGTTTTTAACGTCGCGCTGTTTTCAGGCAACACAGTCTGATTCAAGCGCCACACGTGGTCTCCGTCATTCAGATTATTTTCTGCGAATAAAGTAAATACCCCGATTTTTTTGATAACCGGCTCGGTAGGTGTTGGTTTCACGTCTACGATAACCTCTGAAGAATAGCGGGAGAAACAACCCTGAGCGTCTCTCACCCGGGCCGAATACGCTCCGGAAGTAACTGCATGTATAGAATCCTGCTCCTGACCACTGTTCCAGATAAAGTTAGCACCACGTGAAGCCTGCAATGCAACGAAGTCTCCGTCACAGATCATTGTTGGCCCAAGTGCAGCCACTAACGGTGCAGGAGGAAGTGCAAGTGTATTTGTTGTGATCTGATTACTGCGATCCGAGTAACACTGGAACTGGTTGATAGTCTGCACACTGTACGTGCCTCCTTTTGTTACTCTCAGGTTCTGACTCGAGGAACCGTCACTCCACAAGAATCCGGTGGCGATGGTTGATTGTAAAGTCACACTCAAATCCTCACAAAAAACGGTAGGTCCGTTGGCGGTAATAACGGGGGTAGCAGGCAAAGGATTGACCGTTACCCGAACTGCCGGTGAAGCAGGGGAAACGCAACCATTCTGATCTCTCGCAGAAATGGTAAAATCCCCTGACTGACGAACATCAATTTCCTGCGAGTTACCGCCGTTGCTCCATACATACTGGAAGGCGTTACTGCTGCGCAATGTGGTATAGTCTCTTTCACAGAAAGTAACAGGGCGAAGCGTGGTGATCGACGGAGTTGCAGGCAGAGGATGAACAGTCACTGTAACCGGATCCGAGGTTGCCTCACAGCCATTTGCATCACGTTGCAACACACTGAATACGCCTGATGCTCTTGTACTGATACTTTTGCTGGTGGAGGTATTACTCCAGATATTTCCGTTGTCGTAATTCGATGTAAGTACTAGCTCACCACCTGTACAAAAAGCGGAAGGACCGTTCAGTACGATGAATGGTTTAGCCGGCAAAGGATTTACCTGCACTCTTACCGGATCGGAAGAAGGTGAATAACATCCAAAGTTGTCCACGGCACGAACTGTATATTCTCCAGACGTCCTTACACTGATTGAACCGGAAGATTCTCCATTCGACCAGTTATTATTGACCGTAGCGTTAGATTGCAGGTTAACCACACCTCCGTCACAAAACGTCGTCCCGCCACCTGCGGTGATTCTTGGCTTTTCAGGTAAAGGTGAAGTGAGTATACTGATATTTGTTCTGGCGGACGAAGCCTCACAACCGTACACATTGCGTGTGGTCACAAAATATTCGCCGCTCTGTGATACAGCCAGCTGATTGCTGGTAGACCCGTTGTTCCACCGGATATTGTCCGAAGTATTTGAAATAAGCGTAGCGCTGTTTCCAAGACAAACAGGATTTGTTCCCTGCAAAGTCACAACAGGCTGGGCCGGGGTTATAGACTCGTATATTTTGATTTCCGGCGAGAACCGGATATTACCATTTGCATCTCTTGCAGTAACTCTGTACGAACCATTGCCCACCTGCACACTTGCTGAGTTGGCACCTGTATTCCAGCTTACTGATGACAAACCGCTGCTGTTAACTGCCAATGTCACACTGTTATTTCCTGAGCAACTTGCAGTCACCTGAAGAGGCTGCACACCTGAGTAGGGTTCCGACCTTGCAAAGAAATCATTATTTAACTGATCTGACCACGCATTTGCGAGCGTCAGTAAGCCCTCATGGTGAAAGTGGATTTTATCCGGATCTGTTCTGGGTATCTGTATACCGTCTGTACTGGGACCGGTAAATACATTCGGGGTATTACTGATTACTTTTTGCTGTCCACTGATAATCAGAGGATCTGCCTTCGCCTGCTCACTGTAAGAAGTCAGTGAGACCATCCATGAGATATTTTTTCCGGATTCATTGCGGCTGGCATTAATTACTGCCTGCAAGTCTCTCGCATAGTCGTCCGTCGAAGTATTGAATAAATTATCGCCTTCTCCTTGGATCCACAGTATACTTCTGATTCCCGTTACAGGGACGTAAAACTGCAAGACTGACCGAAGGTTGGAATAAGGTGCTCCGGAAGGCTCATACGCCTGCCCGGACACGTAAGGTGAATATGCTTTCCCTGTGATACTTTCCCTCCAGCTTCTCACGAGAGTTCCATCCCATGAAACATTGTAAAACAGAATCGGCACCTTGAGGCGGTCTGCCAACAAATCGCCCAAGCGTCCCCAACTCCATGATCCTAATCCCCGCGGAGAAATATTCGTATTAGATTCAAGGTGTGAGAATGTAGGATAAGGCAATGCTGCGCTTCCTTCAAGACGATTGTTAAAGTCAATACAGTTAACCCTGTCGTCGCTAGCCCGCTGCGGTCCGAAGTCAAAGCCGCCCTGATTCACAAATCCCTGACCATTTGATTGTCCCGCAACCAAAAAAACCTCTCCGATTCCAACGGGGCTGACAATCTGCTCTCCGACTTCCTGCCCGCCCAGCATTCCTCTTACTTTTAACTCATACCATCCTCCCGAAGCACCCAGGCTCCCTGAATAAAAACCTCCCTGCGGATTGTTATGGATGGGTGTCCAGTCCACAAAATTTCCCCCATTTATAGGGGTCAATTTCGCCTCAATCCTGTCCACATTTTTAGTATAGGAACCTGAAATATGTATGTTCGCGAAATTGTCTTTACTACGCTGAAAGATCGCACGGGTGGTAGGATATTCTACATTGATCTGAGCATTTACATCAGAAAATGCAAGAAAAGATACTAAACAGACAAAAACAAATACACAATATTTCATCAAACTAAATAGATTTCTAAGTCAAAGTAACTCTATTGACACTTAATAAGCATCAAAAGGTTGTCTCTTAAAATAAAAAATTTATTAAGCGGAAAGCGGATCATTGATCGCACTCCAAATCCTGTCTTTTAAAGAATCTATACCCTCCTGAGTAACAGAGGATATAAAAAGATAAGGCATTCCTGAGGGAATTGTGTTTTTCAAGTCGTCTCTTTCCTCTTCTGAAAGAATATCTGATTTAGAGATTGCCAGTAGGCGGGTTTTGTCAAGTAATGAAGGGTTGTAAAGTTTTAACTCATTCAGGAGTGTATCATATTCTGCATTGATGTCTTCGCTGGTAGCAGGTACCAGAAACAATAAAATTGAGTTTCTTTCAATATGTCTTAAAAAGCGAAGCCCCAGTCCTTTTCCCTGGCTGGCACCTTCGATAATTCCGGGGATGTCGGCCATCACAAACGATTTGTAATCGCGGTAAGCAACCACTCCCAGGTTTGGCACTAATGTAGTAAAAGGGTAATCGGCGATTTCAGGCCTCGCGGCAGATACTGCAGACAGCAATGTAGACTTCCCGGCATTAGGAAAACCGACTAAACCTACATCTGCTAAAACTTTCAATTCCAGAATAACCCAGGACTCCAAACCTGCTTCTCCACGCTGGGCGTGCTGAGGGGTCTGATTGGTGGCTGATTTGAAATGGTCATTCCCTAATCCGCCACGACCACCCTTCAACAGTATAATTTCCTGACCATCTTCGGTAATTTCAAAAAGCTGTTCGCCGGTCTCCGCATCTCTGGCTACCGTCCCTAACGGAACCTCCAATATGATGTCTTTTCCGATAGGCCCTGTCCTTCTTCCGCCTTCTCCTCCTTTTCCGTCAAATGCCTTGATATGCTTTGTATACTTCAAGTGAAGGAGAGTCCATAACTGAGAACTCCCTTTCAAAATAACATGGCCTCCGCGGCCGCCGTCACCACCATCAGGACCTCCCTTTTCAACGTGTTTTTCGCGGCGGAAATGAAGGGCTCCTGCCCCACCTGAACCGGATTTCACGTTGATTTTTACGTAATCGATAAAATTGGAAGATGCCATGCCTAAACGGTGTTGATGAATTCAGTCTTAAAAAGCGTTACCACAGTTACACTGTCGCAATTGCTTCATTTATTTCTTCAAATATGTTTTCAATTTCTCCGATACCATTGATAGGTACGAATTTCTCCTGCTGCTGGTAGTAATCCGCTACCGGTTTGGTTTTACTGTTGTACTCATGAATGCGTTTACTGATAAGCTCTTCATTCTGGTCATCAGGACGACCGGAAGTCTTGCCACGGTTCAGCAATCTTGCGAGTAACTCCTCATCCTCAACCACAAGTGCTACCATTACAGATATACTTTCATTATGGCTGGCAAGCAGTGTATCCAGGGCTTCAGCCTGCTTAACTGTACGTGGAAAACCATCGAAGATAAATCCGGCTGCATCTCTGTGAGCGCTCAGCTTATGATCTATCATGCCGATAACCACTTCGTCAGGTACTAAAAGTCCCTGATCCATTAAAGTTTTTGCTTTTAACCCCAATTCCGACCCCGCCTGAATTTCAGAACGTAAAAGATCTCCCGTAGAGAGGTGAATCAAATTGTACTTTGCAATGATTTTTTCACTTTGAGTGCCCTTTCCGGCACCAGGAGGGCCAAACAGTATAAGATTCAGCATAGTCGCTTATTTAATTGGATGTCTCAGACGATTGGTGTTTTCCCGCAAATTTACAATTCTTAACAGATGTCTTTGTAATTAATTGTATTATTTTCAATAAAAGATGTTAAGCATTGCAACAGCCGACAACACTTTCCGCTTGACTTATCATTATTTACAGCTGCAGGGCCACATTGATTTTACCTTTACCTCTTCCGCTATTTCTCCAGATATTTCTAAGCTAAAAACAGAAATACCATAGCCAGGCCACTGCACTGCCATTTCAACAAAATACTGTATATCAACGAAGTAAGTTTAATTTATTTTGTGCTGTTGTGGGATTATATTTCTAAAAACTGAGATTGTTTATCGTATCGAGGCAAACTAGTCCGTTGTAATGCACCAGGTCGCGGGATTGTGGCACACTAATTTCCATAGACACACTAAATTTATAATAATGATCTCAATACGAACATTTCTCATCATCGCTGCTTATCTGAGTGCAGCCATATGTCTGGTGCTGGTAGCCGTCAAGATTTATATTTCTACAAGTTATATACCGGATATTTCAGGAAGCGAAACCAGTTCCATATTTCCAATTCAACGGCTTTCTTCGGGGCAATCTGTTTACACTGATCCGGAAAAGCCGACTTTTGTAATGACGCAATATACCCCACTTTATTTCGCCATTGCGTCATTTTTCGTGCAACTACTTGATCTGGAAGGTCTGGATGTGCATAAGATTTTTGTTGTCAGCAGATTTCTATCAATCGGATTTACAATTCTTGCATGCGTTGTAATATGGTTTACACTCTATAAAAGGACGGGAAAAAACATATTGCTGGCGAGTCTGGGAACGTGCTTCATCTATCAGGTTCTGGCCTTTTGGTTTTTAACCAGCTCCCGCCCCGACAGCCTTCTCGTTTTATGCTTTTCGATTTTTCTGTATTCAGTTCTCAACGCGCTGGATCGGAACGACGACAGCAGTATTTGGTGGACTGTAGCTGCATTTATGGCCATCACTGCGTTTTTTGTAAAACAAAGTGGCGCTATCCATTCGATTAGTCTGGGCTTATTTCTATTGTCTCAAAGAAGATGGAAGTTACTTCTAAGGACCGTCGTGACAGCCATTCTTTTCTTTCTACTCTATCTCATTATATTACCGACCTCTTCGCTTGATATTTTCTTCACCAACATTGTAGGTGGCGTAGCCAACTCTACCAGCTGGCACTGGTTTTACGACTGGACTCTGGAAAAATTACTGTTCCAGTTTGCTCCGCTGATGGCTTTGAACTTTGCAATTGTGGGTATATCTCTGCAAAGGAGGGATAACTTACATTATCAGTTTTTATCCATTTGCAGTATCATGCTTTTTGCATTCTCGGCTACAACAGCTTTCAAAATCGGGGCGGGTGTAGGTTACTTCCAAACCTACCTGATTGTTTCAGTCATCTTTCTGATCATTTTCCTCAGGGAAAAACAGCATGAGTTTAAGTTGAAAAATATTTTGAACATATCAGTTGCCAGCATTTACCTGACACTCGTTGCAGTACATTGCGTTCTTTACGTTTCTAAAAGTTACACAGAGCATTCTCTGGAAACCTTTACCAACAAATACATTGAACAAAGAGATGTGGCTCAGTTTCTGAAAAATGACAAGATGTTGCAAAAAGACGAATACGTCTACATTTGTTCACCCGACGACTTCAACGGATATTACCTCAACCACTTTCTGTATCAAAATACATTGGTTCCATTCTCTGATATCGTGTACCTGGCGGACAAGAATGACACTTTCAATTTTAGTGAACTGAATGAAATGGTAGCTGAAAATAGAGTCAAATATGTCGTGGCTGACAAAGATACCGAACCGAAAACCATTTTGGGACAGCGTTTTCCAAACCTCAACAAGATATATTCTACCGAACGCCTGGATGTATACCAAGGATACTAATACCAAAGCGCCGTTGCACGATCTGATCGGCAACGGCGCTTTGGTATCAATTCGTGTTGAACAAATCAGGGAATTACTACTCTTTTAACCGCTCCGTCTTCATTCTGAACGACAGTCACGAAAACTGTCCCTTTGGTATTCTTCTTCAAATCAATCTGCCCTACGAAGTTCCCGCTAAAATCCTTAATTTCTTTTTTGCCAACTTCCTTGCCTTTCACATCAGTTACCAGAATACTTAAATCTCCTTTTTGAGGAACCTGGAAACGCAGATTTAGCACACCGTTGTCAGGATTATTGGAATATACACTCAGGTCACGGACAGTTGCTGCCTTCACCGATTCTCTGCCCCACATCTCACCCATTCTGTCTCCAAAATTTTCCATATCACGAATCATGACCCGTGCTTTGGGTTTGAAATCTCTTTCGAAATTACGCATGTGATCCCGGAGTTTCTCCGTATCGAAACTAAAATCCTTCGCAAAGTCGTCTTTAAAAACCAATGGTTCACGGTCATCCGGATGATCAATTACAGTGCTACGTCGTTTTCTGGTCATGGTTTGTTGATCGCCATCACCATCATCGACCGTCACAGATACGATTTTGGATCCTTTCCCTGATTTTGCGTCCAGAGAGTCCAGCACCTTGTCCACAAAATCCTTCCGCTCTTTCTCACTCATTGGATCCAACCGGTATTCTTTTTCAACATCTTTACCTTTTTCCTGATCAGACACCCTAACCTTTACAGTCGTTTTTTTCTCCTTTTCTTTATTCTGAGCAAATGTCTGATCTGTAATCAGGCATGCTGTAGCGATGAGACAAGGCACTAATACCTTCTTCGAAAAAATGTTCTTCATGGCATTTATGTTATGTGAATGAATGAGTTACTAAATTAACAACCATCTTCTGATGTCCCTGTTAAATTTTGTTAAAATGGGGTTAAGGCCGATCAGAAAGGTTAATTTTGCTCTCCACGGACATCGGTACCAACCAATGTCGGAAACGGAAAGTAAAACGTTGCATGAGGTGAAACGGGAAAGATGACAAAAAGAAAAATTCAGATCATTGTAGGATTGATGTGCATTGCACTTATCGGATTGATAGGACTGCAATGGTATTGGATACGCGAAGCTATTGCGATCAGAAACGAGCAGTTTAACCATAAAGTATCGGAGTCGGTGCAGGAAGTAGTGCACCGCCTGGAGAAACAGGAAATGATGTATCTGCTGCAGCAACGCATAGAACGTGAACAACAGAAAAGTAAACTTGACCGTATCACACAACTCAGAAATACGCCTGTCAAAAAAACAAAACCTGCGGTTCAGCAAACCAGCCATGAGGTGGCGTCCCGCACACCACATAATATTGAAGTTTTTATAGGCCCGAATGGCGAAGAAATTCATTACCGCATTGCCACTGAAGGTGTCCCCACAGATGTATTAAGTCCAAACTTCCGGGTGATGGTGGATCACCAGCAAAAAATCATTGAGGAATTTTTTCAGGCGCAACAATACGGTCTTGCCGGAATTGATGACTTTATGCGCAGACGGATGGAGGAAGAAAAAGGACTCGGCAAGGTTTTCAATCAAATGAATAACCAAAAAGAAAGCACAAAAAAACAGTCAGCAACTACCAGTGTTACCGAACAACCAGCTTACCTTAAAACCAAAAAAACAAATCAGGAAAAGGCAGAACTTGCCAATGCAAAGAATCTCCCTGTTACAACCAGAGGCGGGGCAGATAAAGCCGATATTCTTCGCGAAGTAATGCAGGATTTGCTATATACAAAAAGACCAATCCAGGAGCGGGTCAACCGATTTCTATTGGATACATTACTCAGAAAACAATTTGAGGAAAACGGAATCACGCTTCCTTACGAGTTTGCGGTTCAGGGAAATAACCCGGGGAATCTCCTATTTTCAACGGCAA
>DASYHR010000812.1:0-1712 GCA_035998385.1 Dyadobacter sp.
CAATTACGGTGCGCTGGTGATGCAGGAAGGTGAAAGGATAAGTTCCGCTATATTTTCTTCTCACTTTGACAGACTTATCAATACCTATAAGTCGCAGAATAGTGTTTCGTCTTTTCTCAGCCTCATAGACCCTTACATCGCAATCAGGAATATATCCATGAATCTGGCCGGAACCGACTTTGAGACGTTTTCAGAATTTCAAAAACAGACCGAAAAGTACAGGTTTGATAAAACGAAGAAAATCAACGAAATACATCTAACCCAGATCAAATTTCAGGATGATCGGACTCAAAAAGTGAGCAGTAAGAACTGGCAGGAACAAGCTGACTTTCAATTCAAACCTGTGCCTGTTTACACAAATTTGTACAACTCGTTGTTTAGTCTTGGTGCATTGCTTATTTGGATTGCAGCAGGTATTGGCGTATTGAAATACATCTCTTCTCAACAGGCATATCAACTATGAAAAACATTCGTAAAATGCTATATCTGGAAGCCAAAAACTTCCTGGCCTTACGCACTGTATGGATGGGCGTAGCGGCTGTCCTGCTGTTTGGATTGTATGGATACTACTATGGTGCGCAGCTTATTCATCATCAGGAGCAAACCATCGATTTTGTCGCTGATGTGCAGAAAAGACATCTAAGCGAAGTAATCGAACATGGGCACGGCAAAGCTGCCGGAAGTACTGCTTATTACCCTTTCTTTTACACGTTTCATCGTGCAAGTCCGTGGGCGAAGTTTTCAATTGGACAACGGGATGTAAATCCATTTACATTGAAAGTGAAAATGCTGGCCATAGAGGGGCAGCTCTACGATTCGGAACTGACCAATCCGCTCACGCTGCTGGTAGGTAATCTCGACGCCGCTTTTGTATTTGTGTTCCTTTTCCCATTGCTCATCATCGCCTTCACCTATAATACCATTTCTGACGAACAGGAAAGTGGCGTTTGGAAAATGGTTGCTACAACCAATTCATCCATCACAACTACGATACTGTTGAAAACGTCAATTCGTCTTCTGGCGCTACTAGTCACAGCGTTGGGGATTTTCGCGATCGGCATTTTTACACTCCATCTTCCCTTTTCCTACCCCACTTTTCAGATGGGAATCGGATTACTCTTGTACATCTTGTTTTGGTTTGGTATTTCAATGTTTGTCATTTCATTGAACAAAAGCTCTTCATTTAATGCGACAGCACTCGTGGGAGTCTGGATTTTGCTCTGCGTTCTGTATCCGGGTGTCGCTAATATAGGCATCAACAGCGCCGTACCGGTGCCCGAAGCATTGCAGACGGCTATTGATCAGCGTGAGGGCTATCATGAAAAATGGGATCTGCCAAAAGCCCCTACGATGGAAAAGTTCTACGCAGTCTATCCTCAATATAAAAAATACCCGATTCCGGAAGATAAGTATTCTTCGGGATGGTATTATGCCATGCAGTTTGCCGGGGATCTGGAATCAGCAAACTCTGCTGAAAAGCTATTTGCCAAACTCAGGCAGCGCCAGCATATTTCAGGTATTGCGGGTTTGTTCAATCCTGTAATTGGCATTCAGCAGTTGTTCAATAAGGTAGCCAACACGGATCTCGCCGGACATATTCGTTATTTGGATTCGGTGAAAAAGCACCACAGGCAAGTCAGAGAGTACTTTTACCCGTACATTTTTGAAGAGACACTTACCGAGAACTTCAATTGGTACAGCTATCCCGCCTA
>DASYHR010000842.1:0-5078 GCA_035998385.1 Dyadobacter sp.
CGTCACCTTACCCGTCAGATACTTCTCCATGATCAATCCTGCGATGGGCGCCGCAGCCTGTCCTCCGAAACCGCCATTCTCAACAAATACAGCAATAGCGATTTTAGGATTTTCAACCGGTGCAAAACCAATAAAAATAGAGTGGTCATCACCTTTTTTATTTTGAGATGTACCTGTTTTCCCTGCTACTGTAATACCCTGAATACGCGCACTTTTGGCAGTACCTGCTTCAATCGCCCCGATCATACCTTCAATCACCGGAGCAAAATGCCGCGCATCTACATTGGTTTCGTGCCGGGTTGTGTACATCGGATCGAGTTTTTTCTGATCTCCTACACCGTGGATTACATGCGGTGTATAATAATAACCTTTGTTGGCAATGATTGCGGCTACGTTTGCCATTTTCAGAGGAGTGATCAGAATCTCTCCTTCACCAATACTGATAGAATAAATATTGGAGAACTTCCAGGCATTTTCTCCGTAAATCTTGTCGTAATATTTTTTATCAGGCAGGTTTCCCTTACGCTCACTCGGCAAATCAATACCAAGCTGCTGACCGATCCCAAACTTACTGACACGGGTATGCCAGTCTTCCAGTCCGGCGGCGGAGGCTTTGAAGGTATTGGAGATATTATTATTGTAAATCACCCGTCTGAACAAATGATAAAAATAAGGATTACATGAATGCGTCACGCCCAGTGCAATAGAGGTTGTAGCTGCATGGTTGTGACAGCCCACCGGACAGTTGGCGTGGCTAAATCCTGAGCCGGCAGTTACGACACCCTCCTGCAAACCTACCAATGCCTGAATCAATTTAAATGTAGATCCGGGGCGGTAACTCGCCATAACAGGTCTGTTGAACAAAGGTTTAAACGGATTCCGGACCAGGGCTGAATAATTTTTCGAGAAAAACCTGCTTGCCAGTATATTGGGGTCATAAGTTGGTGCGGAAACCATGGAAATGATTTGCCCGGTAGAAGGCTCTATAGCCACAACACTACCTACTTTATGACTCATAAGACTGTCGGCGTACTGTTGTGTCTCCAGGTCAATACCTGAGTAAAGGTTATTCCCTGCCACAGCCATTGTATCCAGCTCACCACCCTTCCATGAACCCTTGTATACCCCGGCCACATTTTGCATCACGAATTTTGTTCCGCGCTTGCCCCTCAGTTCATTCTCGTAAATTTTCTCCACACCGCTCTGACCGATATAATCACTTTGGCGGTAATACGGTTCTTCCTGAGCATCAAGTTGTTTTTTTGTAATTTCACTTACGTAACCAAGTGTATTGGCAAGTGTAGGCGCTGTATATGTGCGAAGTGAACTTTTGGCAAACTGAAAACCCGAGTAATCCACCATCACGTCCTGGATGGAGGCAAAATCCTCCTTCGAAAGCTGGCGTAGAAATACAGAGGGTTTGTTACGACTGTAAGTACTCGCCGCATTCATCAAACTATCAAATTCTCTTCTTTCAATCCCCAACACCTGGCAAAAACGAAGTGTGTCCTCCACACGTGCTTTCCGGGGTGTTACCATTAAATCATAAACGGGGGTGTTATATACGATCAATTTCCCTTTCCGGTCATATATCTGCCCGCGAAAAGGAATTTCAATTACACGTTTAATGGAATTGCTTGATGAAACTATGGAGTAGCTTTCATCTAATACCTGTAGGTAAAAAAGTCGGGCTAGGTAAATCAACCCTACAATAGCAAAAAATCCAATGATGACGAAGCGTCGGTTTTCAAGCATTCTGCACTAATAATCCTGTTCTCTCAATTTTTACGCGAAGTTCGTGATATCAAAAGACTTATCAAAGGCTGGCTCGTGGCTTTATGGCGGAAATTAAATACAATTTTCATAAAGAGATAAAACCCTATACGCACGGCGAGCATTCACAAATTATTCTCCTTTGGCAACCACCATCACAACATCTTCCTTATCCACAATAACGGCTCCTTCGGGCATTCCTTTTAATTTTCGCACATATTTTTTCGGGGTGACAATCACAGGGCACAAACTGTCATTTTTTCGTTTGGAATAAAATGCTGCAAGCTCGGCTGCCCTTTCAATAACAGGTAAAGGAAAATTTTTGCCTGGTTGCTTTTTGATCACAACATGGGAACCTGTCACATCCCTGGCATGCAGCCACAAATCTTCTTTCGAAGCGTACTGGCGCGTGAGCAAATCATTATTTTTCGCATTTCTACCTATTAAAATGATGTAACCCATGAGCTCTACTTTCTTGAAAAGCTCTGCGGCGGGCGCATTTCCATTTGGAGTTCCGCCATTTAGACCATTGACCTTGATATAGGTCCGCATTTCCCGAAGCAGTTCAATATCTGCAATCACTTTCAAGTGTTCGGTTAGCTTTATCTTTTCCTCCTCCCGAACAGCCAGATTTTCATTTAACCTTTCAAGCTCAATTTTCTCATTCTTCGACTTCCGGTAATAACCCTCAGCATTTTTCTGAGGTGACAAATCTTTTTTTAGTTTGATCCGGATAGGCTGATCTCTATAAAAATCATATAGTTCCGCTACCTCAGCTCTTGCCGGAATCTGGTGCAGATTGGCCATGATGATATTAGCAAGCTCGTCGTTTCTGACCGCACTCTCCAGCTCCACCAATTTGCTGAAAGTATTTTCCAGAAAGTTCTCAGTCTGACGAAGTCTTTTATTTAAAATCCGGATGATTTCCCCTTTTTCACGCTCGATACCTGTGAGTCGGATGAAGGCATAGTAAAAAGCATTGAGCGCTTCTATCGGATCGGTATAAGTCGCTTTTACCTCGCCCAAGGGCAGCAAGGAAAGAGCAGTTGCAGGTTCGTATTGCACCAAATAAAAACGATCATCATTCAGCTCATTCAGTACGTCCTGTACAATTTGCCAACGCGCCTCAGCCGCTGTAACACCTGCAAGTTTTTGGTTTAAGTAAGTATTGATCTGTTTACCAAAAGTCGGGAAAAGAGGTTCATGCTTCAGTCCCTGGCGTATATAAGCTTCAAGCGTTTGTTCAATAGGTCTGTCAAAATCACCCGGAGACAGGTGATGATCCGCAGTGAGTTTATTATTGAAAACTTCAACCAGAGATCCTTTCGAATTGAAGCCGATCAGGTTGGACCGATTTCCATACATCTTGAATACGAGCGTGCTGCCGTTCTGGAAATTTACTGCAAAAGCCCTCTCGTTCAGGAAAGGTTTCACAGAAATAATCTTCAAACCCTCAAATCCGGCAAACAGGTTGACACTATTTCTCCTCGCCCGGTCAAATTTATCAGGAAAACTCAGGCTCGAAAAATCAGACCGCATCATGGCCTTGATAAAAAATGGATTTTCCAGAGAATCCTCTGCAACTGCACTTGCAAAGACAAGCACCAGCTCATCCTTCTCCTGACTAAAAGTTTCGACCAGGAATTTACCTGTCAATTCTTCACTCAGACGTGGAACCAGCTTTTTTAAGAAATAATAATTCTGATGCAATTTGTTATGGTATTTTCAAACAGCGACATAAAATCACTGCCATATTCAGAAATCAATTTGATTGTAAACGGAGCAATTCCTCCTCTTCCTTTTTCACATCTTGCAAAAGTCCGGCATCAGCCAGCCATTGCTCATTGTAATAGGTGTTGAGATATCGTTCACCCGAGTCGCAGATCAGTGTCACAATGGAACCCTTCTCTCTTTCGTTTTGCATTTGACGTGCAAGGTTCAATACGCCCCAGAAATTTGTGCCCGTAGATCCACCCACTTTTTTGTTCAACAAACGGCTCAGTACGCGCATCGCTGCAAGACTTCCCGCATCAGGCACCCTGATCATATGGTCTACCACACTTGGCAGAAATGATGGCTCTACCCGTGGTCGCCCGATACCCTCTATCCGCGATCCGTGCGGACTACAAAGCGCTTTATCATGTTGTTTCCAATAGTCGAAAAAAACAGAATTTTCGGGATCCACCACACATATTTGGGTTGCATGACATTCGTAACGTACATACCTGCCCAACGTTGCCGAAGTTCCGCCCGTTCCAGCGCCTGTCACAATCCAGTTCGGAACCGGGTGTTTCTCATGACGCATTTGTCTGAAAATAGATTCAGCAATATTGTTATTCCCACGCCAGTCCGTAGCACGTTCGGCGAAAGTAAACTGATCCATAAAATGGCCGCCCGTTTCACTGGCAATCGTATATGAAACTTCGTAAACCTGCGCTGGATGGTCGACAAAATGACATTTTCCACCGTAAAATTCGATAGCCTGGATTTTGTCCGGACTTGTAGCTTTCGGCATCACCGCAATAAATGGCAGCCCAAGCAAACGCGCAAAATAAGCCTCTGAAACTGCGGTAGACCCACTTGACGCCTCCACGATCGTGGTCCCCTCTTTCACCCACCCGTTACACAAAGCGTAAAGAAAAAGGGACCTCGCCAGGCGATGCTTGAGGCTTCCCGAGGGGTGTGTCGATTCATCCTTGAAGTAAAAGTCGATATCGGGAAACTCCTGCAATTGGACAAACACCAGATGTGTATCGGCTGAACGCTGATAATCAGCCTCAATAATAGAGACGGCATTGCTTAACCAGGATGTAACTTTTTCTGTTTTGTTTGCTGAATACTCCACGTGTGAAACGGATATTTTCTACAAAGATGAAATCATCCTGAGCAGAATACAAGAAAACAGCAATCCAGCCTGAAGAAAGGCAGAAGAATGATATATGCCCGGGCCAGCCGAATCCCGGAACAGGCACTTTCTGAAAAGGATGATTTGCTATAGCTCAATCGTCAACCCGTCGTACGACAATCGAACGTGAGGCGGAAGCTCAGCTTCAATATCCGCATGTTTGCCCAATTTATGGCTCATGTGAATAAGATAGGCCTGAGGCACATTCAATTTATCAATCAGATCCAAAGATTGTGACAACGTGAAATGAGAAAGGTGTGGTTCCTTTTGAAGCGTATCCAGCACAAGGACGCGTGAGCCGGCTATTTTCTCCTGCTCTTCTTCGGTGATAAAATTGGCATCGGTAATGTAGGTGAAATCCCCGATCCGAAAACCATAAACGGCCAGTTTGTGATGCATT
>DASYHR010000851.1:0-4810 GCA_035998385.1 Dyadobacter sp.
TCCAACACCATAGAATACTGATTGCATCCAAAGAAGGCCCCCATATAATTTGTAAGCCATACCCAGCAATACAACCATTAAAAATGAGGGAAGTACAAATGCAAGGCCCGTAAGCGTAGCACCCACGGCCCCATAATGCACATAGCCGAGATAAATGCCAAGCTGGGCCGCTAACGGTCCTGGTGCAAGCTGAGCCAGGGCAAGACCTTCCTTGTATTCATCCTCTGAAATCCACTTCCTGTCTTCCACCAGATCGCGGTGCATATAACCAATCAGCGCGACAGGGCCGCCAAAACCCAAAGTCCCAAGCTTTAAGAAATATAGCGCTATGTCGGTAATACTATAGGGCTCTGTTTGTGCCTGTGGCACTGAGGAAAAAACATCTGAATTCATGTCTACGATTGGGTGGTAATTGCTATCGGATGCAATACTAGATAAGCCCACTACCAAATGATAGAATGAAAATGACTGATTTGAACGCAGATTACTTTTTTAGCAAAGTTTTTCTATAATCGGAAGGATTTTGACCAGTATGCGCTTTAAAAATCCGGTTAAAGTGACTCTGGTCGGAAAAGCCGGTCAGATAAGCAACCTCGGATAGTGTATGATCCGGGTTTGCCAGCAGGTCAAGTGCTTTTTCGATCCGAAGCTTACGGATGTATTCTCCAAATGAAAGGTTACTGAAATATTTCGAAAACTCACGGGAGACATAGGATGGATGGATCTGCAAACCCTCTGCAATTTCTTTCAGGCTTAAACTAAGGTTTGTATCGATTTGATCCTGGATTATATCTTTGAGTTCTTTGGCCCATTTTGGGGTTTTAAGCTTTTCTGCCTTTTGTTTATCCAGATATGTATTGAATACGGCCAGCAATAGTTTTTCCGTAGGGCTTTGCGTGTGCTTTTGCTTTTGAAGATGTTTAGCCCAGCTGTAAAGGGAATCATAGATCAGCATTCCCTTTTCAAGTAGTTCCTGGTCGTCGGTGATGTTGTAAGCAAGTCCCGCCGAAATGGCCCAAAGACCCGCTGACTGATTGGCCAGTGAGTGATTATCAGTGTCAGCACCCCTGATAATTACTGCCATATCGCTCAAAGCCGGATCTTTCAGTTCATACCTTTCTAAGAAGAAATCAAAAGTGCAGCGGTCTTCGTGATGGGTAAATTCGGTATCAGGGATGTCAAATGGTGTAGCATCGAGCTCTCGCGCTTTCACTCTGACCTGATCAAACGGAACATAAAATATCTCCGCATCTGGATCAATAAACCTTTTGATTAGCCAGGGACAAGCTATTCTGTCGATTTTGGGGCGGTTGCGGGTAATCCATTTCATTCAGACTATAATTGTTCAATTCCCAATTACCTGGACACTAATTAATAGTCCAAACTTATATAAAAAATGTGATTTATATTCGCGTTGAATAAAAGTGGGCCCCAAAATTGCTCCCGGAATTGTTATAGTAATGTACAAAAAAACCAAGCAATTATGGAAGGATTTTGTGGCCTTGATGTAGACAAAGACGGTTCGCCGCGCGGTCTTTTTCTCATAGTCAAATTTAGTTGATATATTAAATCTGCCTATTTCTTCCTCCAAACAAATGTAGCAACGTCAGAACTGCTACTTAAAACGATAGCAAAGGATCTCAGCGCCAATTCAGGAACTGGCTTTTAAGCAACTCATATACTTTTAAATGATGATATATATGTAAATAATTTGCCAAATTACGTTGCACTTTCACCCCTGGTAACTTTGCCAGCCTTACCAAATGAGGTCTGTGGAATCTTCATGATTATTAAATACGAACGCAGCGTTCAGCCGTATTAAATGTTATTTAGGGTGGCAAAAATTCAAGCATGGTCTTTTACAGATCCGATATCTTATTGCTTAAATATGAAACGTTGGGTGAAATAGAATAGCAAGAAATTTGAAAGTGAATATTGGTTTAATATACTGGAATTCAGTATATTAACGTCGCCAAACAAACCCCAATATGCACCCTCAAAAATAGTAAAAAATTATAATAGAATTCTTAAAACTATCGAGTC
The DNA here is from genome assembly GCA_035998385.1 of Dyadobacter sp. Taxonomy (GTDB): domain Bacteria; phylum Bacteroidota; class Bacteroidia; order Cytophagales; family Spirosomataceae; genus Dyadobacter. The sequence continues at coordinate 2,044 of DASYHR010000851.1, forward strand.
ATTGGACATTCTGGTAGATATTAGAAAAGTAGGAAGAAGACTAAAAACGACTGATTTTCAAGTTGTTGCATTGGGTTTGACCGCTGAGTATATGTCGCTGGACAGTGAAATCTATTGTTCCCAATGATTCCGGAAGGTTCTATTGAAAACATTCTCGAAAGAAGTCAATTCAACAAACGAAGACGTAAATTATTTGGTCTTACTGAACGGATTAGATCAGGCTGAGTCACTGCTTTGTAGAATTTGAAGACTACTTTGTTATTGACTCTATGCCACTTGAAATTTATAAAATGGCCAGAAGTAAAAGGGCTAGGGTATGTAAGGAAGTTTCGAAACAGCGCCAGAAAAAGGTTATTGTGCATCGCAAAACTCTTGGTTTTATGGATATAAATTACACGGTATCTGCACAATGACGGGTGTTTTTAGCGCAATTGACATAACAAAAGCAAACGTCCACGACATTGCATACCTGGAAGATGTTAAGTGGCAACTATCTAATGCTGTGTTACTTGGAGATAAAGGGTGTATATCAGGCCAACAACAATTACCTTTTTCAATCAGTTTACATTCGTTTGAAGACTCCAATGAGGACAAATCGCGCGGCGACCGTCAGAAAAATTACAAAAAGCAGCCTTTTGCTTTCCGTAAAACTTGAAAAAGGTCGGATCGCCGAAGCGATCGAAACACTCTTTTCGCAACTGTGTGATCAGTTTATGATCAGAAGAAATTATGCAAATAGTTTTGAAGGATTCAAGACAAGATTTCTGGCTAAAATCACGGCTTTGATTTCGATTCAGTATATCGACGAATACGTGTTCAATAGAAACATCAACAATATTAAAGTTCAGATTACTTAATTTCATCCAACGGGTGTTTTTAGTAATTTCATTTTTCAAACAGATACTAATCTTAACTGAAATTGCAGCACTACGAAAAAATAGCAACCACGATTCTGGATACAGCGATTCACAGAGGTTCAGAGAAAAGCACCTGCCCGTCGGAAATCGCGCGCATGCTATTTCCTGACGACTGGCGGAAGCACATGGAAGATGTACGTGAGGTAGCGATTGATTTGCATAATAATGGTCGCGTCTTCATCACCCAAAAAGGAATACCCGTGGATGTGGCCAATATTAAAGGACCGGTACGCATCAGAATTAACGAGTTTACATTGACCAGTGACAATAATTAAAGCTATTTATTTGAACTTCGAGGCGCTAACTGCAAACAGACTAGTCCTTTATATTGCTCCTTATAACGTTTAGTTAAGGTTATTTAAAATCCTGTATTTATTGGGCGTTTGCCCCATCCGCTGTTTGAACAGGCGGCTAAAATGCTGGGGATATTTGAAGCCCAACTCAAAAGCGATTTCATTCACTGTTTTTTCGCTATTAAATATCCGTTCTTTGGCGGCTTCAATCACCTTCATCTGAATGAATTCCTGTGCAGACTGGCCGGTTTCTTTCTTGATGAGGTCGCCGAAATATTTGGCGGATAAGTTGAGCGCATCGGCACAATAGGAAACAGACGGCAAGCCAATCGTTTGGGGTTTATCTGAACTGAAATAGCTGCTAAGTAATGACTCGAATTTTGCCAGGATACCTCTGTGTATCGTGTCGCGGGTGATGAACTGCCTGTCGTAAAAGCGTATGCAATAATCCAGAAACAATTCAAGATTAGCGACAATCAGTTTTCTGCTGTGTTTATCGACGGCTTGTTCCAGTTCGTATTTGATTTTGCCAAAACAATCCATTACAATCTGCCTTTCACGCTGCGATAAATGCAGAGCTTCGTTGACCTGGTAGCCAAAAAACGAAAATTCATTCATCTTTCCGTTCAGAGAAGTGCCCAAAAGCAGATCCGGATGAAAAACAAGTGCATGACCTTTAGGCTGGTACAGCTCCCCGTCATTCTCTACGGTAAAGACCTGGCCCGGAGACATGAATATCAATGTGCCTTCCTGATAATCATAATACTCCTTCCCATAACGCAGATCACCGCAAACGACATCTTTCAGGAAAATGCCATAGCAGCCCATGTATTGGCGGGTCTTCTTTCTGGGACTCGCCGCTGACAAATCAATCACAGTTACAAGCGGGTGCAGCGTTTCCTGCTGGTTAAATGTATTGTATTGATTTACAGTATCGAAACGGATGATATCTTCCATGGTCTGAAAATTTTAGTTGCCCAAAGTTATCCAATTCATTACCAGCTGAAAAATCTGAAAAGCTCAAACAGGAATATTGGTAGACAAAACAGGAATTTGTATACCATTTGCTGATTTCTTGCGGACGAACTTTGTAGAACCGGAAAAAGGCTCAAATTCTGTATACTAACCTGATCTATTATATCGTGCGAAAGCAAACATTTCTGAAAATCTTTATTCTTGTATTGTCCTTCGTGACATATCATTCTAACTTTTCAATAGCGCAAAGTGTAGGGAAAACCGAGCAGCAAATTATTACTTTATCAAAGGACAAATGGCAGTGGATGGCCGATAAGAATGTAGACAAACTGGCTACGCTCTTTGACGACAAAGCGAAATTTGTACACCTGAGCGGAACCTGGAAAAAGGAAGAAGAACTGGAAATCATCAAAACCGGAAGTATCTGGTACAAAAAAGCAGACGTGCATGATGTCGCAGTGGAGATCGTGGACAATACGGCGATCATTTGGTCCCGTATTACATTATCTGCCATTGTGCGTGGTACAGAAGCCAATACAGAATTTACAGTTACCGAAGTGTATACAAAACAAAAAAGCGGCT
>DASYHR010000853.1:0-4258 GCA_035998385.1 Dyadobacter sp.
GTTCTATGATACAAACGATTGGTCGTGCGGCCCGTAATGATCGTGGAAAAGTGATTATGTATGCAGATGTAATGACAGGCTCGATGGAGCAGGCGATTGATGAAACCAGCCGTCGGAGGAGCATCCAATTGGAATACAATAAGGCCCATGGAATTACGCCTAGAACCATTCTTAAGTCGAAAGAGGCGATTATGGAACAAACGTCCGTGGCAGACTCTAAACCAAGAAAGGTATATGTAGAGCCAACTGAAATTCGCATTGCGGCGGATCCGGTTGTGAAGTATATGGGTAAAAGCGATCTTCAGAAATTGATGGCTGAAACGCAACGTAAAATGGAATCAGCGGCCAAGGATCTTGACTTCCTCGAAGCAGCGCGACTCAGAGATGAATTGATGCAATTGAAAGAACAGTTGAAGGCGAAATCCTGATTTATAAAAGTGAAATTAACAGAATAGAGGAAATCCGTCAATGGGTTTCCTCTTTTTTTGCTTATGCTATAGACGCTGCTTGTAAAGACCTTTTTTGTATAAAATCCACAGCTTCCTGCCAGTTATTTACTCTGTGATGTCGGGTAACGTTGATATTATGTCCGGCTGTGAATAGAACGGGTATACCCTTACAAAAATCAAGATTTTTTAAATGATCGTCAATCAGAAAATCGGTGGAGATTACACTTTTGTCTCCGCAAAAAATGATGTTTCTCCACGAGATAAAAGGGCAGTGCTCTGCCAGCCAGTCATATTTTTCAGGTAGGGAATTAGGGAATTCCATCGCAGCGGAAACAATGTAAATCTCAAAGTCCTTGCTTAGCTCAACCAGTGCCTCAATTGCACCTGGCATCGCGGGTGCGTGTCTGAAGAACCCTGGTTTATATAGGAGACTTCTGGCGGCACCCGGGTCCGGAAATGCTTCATCTTCAGGTTTTCCTGACAAATATTCCTTTTCTACTTTAACGCCAAACTCTTTTTCATAGAGATTTATCCAGTTGGTTTCTATGTCAACGATGACATTGTCCATGTCGATGGCTATTGTTCTTTTCATACAAGTGATTATTTTGATGCAATATTGTGCAACAAATATAAGGGCGAACTGCATGTGTTTTGCAATATTTTGCAAAATTTAATTTGTATATTTGCAAAATACCAAATGTTACTATGCTTAAAGAAGAACGTTTTCAGCTCATATTAGAGCAACTGAATCAGCAACAGAAAGTACAGCTGGGGAATCTGAGTGCGCTTTTAAAGGTCTCTGAAGACACAGTAAGAAGAGATATAAAGGAACTTGCAGATTTGGGATTGTTAAAATCTGTCAGAGGAGGTGCCGTTCCGCATTCTCCCGGACCGCATCATTTTAAAGACAGAATAGGTTACGGGAATGAAAAGAAGCAAATTATTGCAAACAAGGCTCTAAGTTATTTAAAAGATGATCAGGTTGTGATTTTTGACGGAGGCACTTCTCCACTTTTGATAGCACAATCGTTGCCAAAGGACATCAGACTTACGGTTGTAACAAATAGTTTTCCCATTGCTAATATTCTGGAAGAACATGAAAAAGTGGAAGTTTTATTTGCTGGCGGCCGTTTAATGAAAAACTCATTTGTAACGGTAGGAAGTGATACGATACATTTTTTTTCAAAATTCAGGGCTGACATATGTCTTATGGGAATTTGCAGTATTCATCCTGAACTTGGTGTTACAGGTCCCGACTTTGAGGAAAGTGAGGTAAAGCGGGCTATGGTAGGCGTATCAAGGGAGATTATCGCACTTTCAACAGTCGAAAAGTTAGGGACTGCAGAGGGTTTTTATGTATGCCCAACTGACCAGTTAACGACGATCATTACCGATCAGTCGGGCGATAATGGTGATTTTAAAGGTTATCGTGACATGGGTATCACTATGATCTAGAAAACTTGATTTTATTGCTCGTCTTTATCCTCAGAGGTTTGCTCTGTACGGAAAAAGGTATCATCAATCATTCTGGTTTCCTGATTTAAAACATTAGAAAATCCCAACATAAATGCCATCACAAATCTTCTCAACCACTTTCCTATCAAAGAAGTGAAAGTTGTTTTCATTTTTTGTCATAAGTATATGGGTATACCGCCAGTTCAGCGTGAGTGCCGGAACGGGTACTTATTAAAATCTGTAAGAGTTGTTAGGAATGAAAAATGAAGTCAGGCTCGGAAGCGAAAGTTGAGCGCCCGGGTAGGATGGACGGGATATTGAAACGTAGAAATAAAGTTTGGATAGAAGGATTACGATGAAAAGCGAGGCCGTGGCGTATTTGCAGTTTTTCAGATAAGAATTGTAATGTCCTTGTCTGAAGATTGATGGTTTTGATAAGAAATACCCGTGAAGGAGTCAGCGTGTAAAGAGCAACCCTTGTATTACGAGATTTCCCGTATAATGTATTTTCAACAAACGAAAATGGCTTTACCGACCGATATTGAAATGAAGAATTGACTAAGCCCGCTGATAAAAATACCAGAAGCAGCCATTGTAAGATGGGAAGTTTGAGGCGATATGGTTCTGCGATTTTCATCGTTGTATTATCTTGGTCCCATTCTTATTGCTCCATCCAGACGAATAACTTCACCATTCAACATCGGGTTTTCAACAATTGACTTCGCCAGAAGTGCATATTCATGTGGTTTACCCAGTCGCGACGGAAAAGGTACCTGTTGCCCCAATGAAGTGCGAGCTTCTTCCGGTAAGCCTGACATGAGCGGGGTTTCAAATAAACCAGGTGCAATGGTCATGACGCGAATTCCGGATTTAGCCAGGTCTCTGGCAATAGGTAACGTCATACTTACAATACCTCCTTTGCTTGCCGCATAGGCAACTTGACCAATTTGTCCGTCGTATGCCGCGACAGAAGCCGTATTGATAATGACGCCGCGTTCCCCTTCGCTATTCGGTTCATTTTTCTCCATAGCAAATGCTGCCAGCCTTATTACGTTGAATGTTCCGATCAGGTTTATTTTGATGGTTTTATCAAATGCTTCCAACGAATGGGGCCCGTAAATTCCATCTACTTTACCGATCGTTTTCCCAACAGGCGCAATACCTGCGCAATTCACAACGATGTTGATTGTGCCAAATATTTCCAGTGCAGCATTGAGCGCGAGTTTGACATCAATCTCGTCAGATACGTTGGTTTTGATAAATTTGAGTCGGTTTGGAAACTCATCCTGCAAAGACTTGCCGGAGCTTTCATTCACATCAAGAATGATAAGGTTTGCCCCTTCTTGAAGGAAGAGCCTGGCAGTAGCTTCCCCGAGTCCCGAAGCGCCCCCAGTGATGATTGCCGTAGCGTTTTGTAGTTGCATATTGTTCAGGCTTTCAAGAGGTCAAAACAATACAGTCTTATTTCCTGAGCAGGTGTTCAGGGATCGGATGTTTTTTTAGGAATTCCTTCGCTTTGGCAACTTTTCTCATAACAATCGGGTGTTGAGATAAATCAGGAAGAGAATTATCTAATGTCTTCCTAACCTCAGGAGCCGATTTTTTTGCGATTTTTCTTTCTGCTGTCCTCATCATGCAAGAGATAATTTTGTACTAATCTAAACTAATTTTTATTATTAAAAAACTGTCGAAGACCTTATTGGGTTCAAACTGAATCCATTGTGAATTATAATAACCCAATACAGTGATATCACTTATTTGATTTATTACTTTACTAATAGCAATCTGGTAAAGCCTTGTCCGTGAGCGGCTATTGCCTATCAGATATACCTTACGATCAGGAAATTGGTTTAGATAGTCTAAGATTATGGTCATTACCGTTGCCAAAACCAGAGGCATGTCTCCATTGTCTGTAACGTTTTGATCAGTGTAATTCTGATCTTCAGGATCAAAGTCTAGCAAAGCAAGATTATAGATGTTATCTCCAATTGGTGTGAATGCTATTGCTTTATCAAAAACGCCGCGTTTACCAATACTCTGGAATGTGAAGTGAGTATTTTCTTCATTAAAGATAAATTCGTACGGCTCGTAATTCATGACACCAGTTGCCTTATTTACGTTAAGACTGCCAAAGCCGACGTAGTCACAAAATGTCTCGATACCCACCAAAAAAAGAGGTCCACGAAGACTAATCTCCGTGAACCTCAATAACCTATGTGGCTTTATCTGTAATCTCTCTTACGCCACTACCTCTATCTTCATTTTGAGTACGAACTCGTCCATTTCAATCGCACTCGCTTCACCATTGAGGTCGCTTACGATATCAAGATCTAATGCCTGAACCTCCTGACAGA
>DASYHR010000885.1:0-4235 GCA_035998385.1 Dyadobacter sp.
CGCCATTGGATGCCGCAGACAGCAGTGTTTACAAAAATGAAAACTGGCCTGAGGATATGAAGATATATGGCGCGATGGTGCATCATCTGGACGAAAATGTAGGTAAAATCAAACGGTACCTGATAGAAAGTGGATTGTCAAAAAATACGATCGTCTTCTTTTGTTCTGATAACGGGCCAAGGTCAGAACCTTCACCGCAGCAAACTGCAGTAGCTGATTTCTTTGATTCGAACGGAGAATTGCGTGGTTACAAGCGTGATTTGTACGAAGGGGGAATCCGGGTGCCAATGCTGGCGTGGGCACCGGGTTTGATCAAGGCCGGAACGGTAAGTAAAGAGCCGGGCTATTTTGCAGATATGATGCCTACGTTTGCTGATATCGCCAAATCGAAGGTGAAATATCAAACGGATGGAATCAGTGTCTTGCCGTTTGCCAAAGGTCAGAAGTCTGCCAAACCTCGATTCCTGTATTGGGAATTTTTCGAGAAAGGGTTTGAACAATCTGTCAGATACGGAAAATGGAAAGCGATTAAAACAAAGGGAAAAACGGAACTGTATGATGTAGAAAAGGATTTGAGTGAAACCAAAGACGTTGCTGCTCAAAATCAGGATGTGCTAAAAACGATTGAAAACTATCTTTCTACAGCAAGAACAGAATCGCCTTTCTGGCCGGTGGATTAAAAAGGGGTCTTTTACAATGCATTAGAACAAATCGGGCTGCCCTGGAAACAAGGCAGCCCGATTTAGTCTATATAGTATCCGGTTATTGATTAACCGATTCTACCCATTTTCTCGCGTTAACGAAAGCCTCCATCCATGGAGAAACTTCGTCTTTGCGTCCTTCCGGATAGTTTGCCCAATGCCACTGGAACAACGATCTTTCGATGTGTGGCATCATCACCAAATGGCGACCCGTTTCATCACACATCATCGCCGTATTATATGCTGATCCATTCGGACTAGCAGGATAACTTTCGTAACCATATTTCGCAACAATTTTATATTGATCTTCAGAATAAGGTAATTGGAAACGGCCTTCTCCGTGAGATACCCACACACCCAGCATACTTCCGGCAAGTGTCGAAAGCATTACAGAATTATTTTCCTGTAATGTCAGAGAGGTGAAAATACTTTCGTGTTTGTGGCTCTCATTGTGCAACATTTTCGGTTTTTCACTATGATCCGGATTGATCAGTCCAAGCTCTACGAACAACTGGCAGCCGTTACAAATACCTACAGACAATGTGTCTTCTCTCTTGAAGAAGTTTTCCAATGCTGTTTTTGCTTTTTCATTGTAAAGGAAAGCGCCTGCCCATCCTTTTGCGGAACCTAATACATCAGAGTTGGAGAAACCTCCCACAGCACCGATGAACTGAATATCTTCCAACGTTTCACGTCCTGAAATAAGGTCAGTCATGTGAACGTCTTTCACATCAAATCCAGCCAGATACATCGCATTCGCCACTTCTCTTTCAGAATTACTTCCTTTTTCGCGAAGAATAGCTGCTTTAGGACGGGGTTTTGATGCATCGATTACAGGTTTTTTCCCATCAAACTGAACAGGGAAACTGTATTTAAGCGGCTGGTTTTTGTAGTTTTCAAAACGCTCCAATGCTTTCACCGGACCGCTTTGTTTACGATCCAGCAGGTAAGAAGTTTTGAACCAAACATCGCGCAGATGATCTACGTCAAAATTCCACGATTGTCCGCCATCCTGAATCTGCAATCCAGCCTGGTTAGTCACCGTTCCGATTTGATGGAAGTCAACACCTGCGGCAGTTAAAGTAGCTTCAGCAGAAGCATCAGCCTGGAATACGATGGCGATGTTTTCGGCAAAAAGTTTTGTGATAATATCCTGAGTGCCCAAGGCTGAGAGATCGATGTTTGCACCCAAATCACGGTCGGCAAAACACATTTCAAGCAAAGTGGTGATTAATCCGCCGCTGCCAATATCATGGCCCGCCTGGATTTTTCCTGCTTTGATCAAATCCTGAATCGTATTGAATGCAGTGATAAAGCTATCAGCATTAACTATATCCGGCGTCTCGGTTCCAATCTTATTCAGTATCTGAGCAAATGAAGATCCACCCAGTTTATATTGATCTCCCGATAGATTTACATAATAAATCGCACCACCTGTTTTGCGAAGCACCGGCTCAACGACAGATGTAATATCATCGCAATGTCCGGCAGCAGAAATAATCACAGTTCCCGGAGCAATTACTTCAGAATCTTTGTATTTCTGCTTCATCGAAAGAGAATCTTTTCCGGTTGGAATGTTGATTCCCAGACTGATCGCGAAATCTGAACATGCTTTCACAGCTTTGTACAAGCGTGCATCCTCTCCTTCATTTTTACAAGCCCACATCCAGTTCGCTGAAAGCGAAACCCCTTTCAAACCTTGCTGTAACGGAGCCCAAACAAGGTTTGAGAGCGATTCAGCAATAGCGTTACGGCTTCCGGCTGCAGGATCAATCAGTGCAGACAAAGGAGCATGTCCGATCGAAGTCGCAATACCGTCTTTACCCTGGAAGTCAAGTGCCATTACACCTACGTTGTTCAAAGGCAACTGTAATGGACCCGCATTTTGTTGTTTGGCAACACGACCGCCTACACAACGATCCACTTTATTGGTAAGCCAGTCTTTACTCGCAACTGCTTCCAGTTGAAGAACCTGCTCCAGGTACTCATTCAGTTTTTCAGTTGAATAGGCAATCGGCGCATATTGTCTCTCCACTGTTTTGTCGCGCATGTAGACTTTCGGCGAGCTGCCAAACATGTCGGCCAGTTCAAGATCCATTGGTTTAGCGCCAGTTTCCGCCGATTCGAACGTGAAACGGTGATCACCTGTTACATCACCCACAGTATACATAGGTGCACGCTCGCGCTCTGCGATTTTGCGCAGTGTTTCTATATTTTCCTTGTTGATCACTAGTCCCATTCTTTCTTGAGACTCATTACCAATTATTTCTTTGGCTGAAAGGGTAGGATCTCCAACCGGCAATTTATCAAGATCAATCTTTCCACCTGTTTCTTCAACCAACTCAGAAAGACAGTTCAAATGTCCACCTGCGCCATGGTCATGTATAGAAATGATGGTATTGTTGTCGCTTTCTACCATACCACGCACTGCATTAGCAACACGTTTCTGCATTTCGGGGTTAGAGCGCTGGATTGCATTCAATTCAATTCCTGATCCGAAAGCACCCGTATCAGCAGATGATACCGCAGCACCGCCCATACCAATGCGGTAATTTTCACCACCCAAAACCACGATTTTATCGCCTGGTTCAGGAGTTGCTTTTTTAGCCTGGTCAGCCTTTCCATAACCGATACCACCAGCCTGCATGATCACCTTATCGTAACCCAGCTTTCGGTTTCCTTCTTCGTGTTCAAATGTTAGTACCGATCCGGTGATCAATGGTTGACCAAATTTATTACCAAAATCGGTTGCACCATTGGAAGCCTTAATCAGGATATCCATAGGCGTTTGGTATAACCACGCTCTTTCTTCGACACCTTTCTCCCAGGCACGGCCTTCTTCCAAACGTGAAAGTGCAGTCATATATACTGCCGTTCCTGCCAATGGCAATGAACCCTGTCCACCTGCCAATCTATCTCTGATTTCACCTCCTGAACCAGTCGCAGCACCATTAAATGGCTCAACGGTGGTAGGGAAGTTATGTGTTTCAGCCTTGATAGAAATGACTGATTTGAAGTCCTTTATCTCGTAATAATCGGGTACATCAGCACGTTTTGGTGCGAATTGCTGAACAATCGGTCCTTCCAGAAATGCAACGTTATCTTTATATGCAGAAACAATCCCATTCGGATTTGCCTCTGAAGTTTTGCGGATCAGTTTGAACAACGAAACCGGCTGTTCGTCTCCATCGATAACAAAAACGCCGTTAAAAATCTTATGACGGCAGTGCTCTGAATTTACCTGAGAGAAACCGAACACTTCTGAATCCGTCAGTTTTCTTTCCAGCTTTTCCGCAAGGTCGTTCAGGTATTCCACCTCTTCGTCACTCAGCGAAAGACCTTCCTGTCTGTTGTATTCAGCAATGTTGTCAATAGCCAAAACTGGCTCAGGAGCGATACTGATCGTGTATAAATCCTGACCCAGAGCTGTATACTTTTGAGAAAGCATCGGATCAAAATCAGAGAATACAGGCTCTACACGTTTAAATTCTTCAATCCTGACAATGCCTTCGATACCCATATTCTGGGTAATTT